>DATCUL010000050.1:0-1734 GCA_036567405.1 Methyloversatilis sp.
CACCTTGGCCGCGATGTCTTCGGTCGGAATGGCGATGACGCATTCCCGCGTTGCCTTCAGCGCGGTGAAACTGAAGTCCCGGTTGCTGACGACGCAACCGATCAGCGGCGGTTCGAATTCCAGCATCGTGTGCCAGGACATGGTCATCACATTGGCGCGCCCGCGGTGGCGGGTGGTCAGCAGCACGACCGGACCCGGCTCGATGTGACCATGGACGCGGGGCAGCGGAAGAGAACGTCTGGTCATGCCGTCTCCGTTTCGTCACTCGTGTCGCAGCGCATCGATCGGGGTCATGCCCGCCGCACGGCGCGCCGGCGATAAAAAAGGGGTTGTGGCCGGTGTCTGCCACAACCCCTTCTGTGCCCTGCACGCCAATGTCACGCGGTCACGCTGATCTCGTCCTTCAACGGGACATGTTGCGCGATCGGTACGCTGTTGCTTCGTACGGCTGCCGTGACGTGATGCATCGGTGCGATTTCGTGCCGGAAAAGATAGGAAAGCACTCGCGTGGCGTTCCAGGTCTCCGGTAGAGCAACGTGAACGGTCGAGGCGGCATCATGCTCAAGCGCAGTGCGTATCAGCCATGCGCCGATCTGCTCGCGCAGCAGGAAGCGGGTTTTCAACGGACTGGTGGCCAGCGCCATGCCGGGAGTTTCCGCCAGCCGGATGGCCAGGGCACGTGCCAGCGGGATCCAGTCAGCCTCGACCTGCTGGCCGTGGCAGGCGGACAGCGCGGCGTGCTCGCGCTTGAGGAAATCGCACAACAGCGCCGCCAGTTCGCTGGCCGTCCAGTTGCGCATGCCGGCAGCGGCAATCGGTTGCCCATCCGGGCCAGTGCCATCATGGCGTGCCGCATTGGCAGAGAAGCGTGGCCAAGTGGCCCGTTCGCGGGCGGGGTTCTCGACCGGATCAACACGCTGTTGGCGCGTTGCCGGTACCCCTTTGTCAATACTTGCACCCATGGCATACCTTTTGAGTTGTTGTATCGATGGTAATGCTGCGATGTGTCATTCTGTAGAACTTAGGTCACCCGGACTAAGGGTATACCCGTATGGGCACCGCTTGCCTTTCGAGTTCCCGGCGCTCCGGTTCCGCTCTGCCTGACCACGATTTTCATGCCGGGCCTGGATTTGCGATGTGTTTCGGTGTCGGGAATCCTGTGTTCCCACACGTGTCCCAATCACTACCTTTGTTGTTATCGACACGGAAGTTAACAAATGAAGAATTCTTTTTCGCGCGCCATCCATCTTCGTGACTATGTTGCGCCTGCGTGGTGGGTGGATGAGGTCGAACTGGACGTTGCGATTGCCGACGATGGCGACACGGTGGTCCGCGCCGTGATGGCGGTGCGACGGAACGACGATGTCGCCCGCGGTCCGCTTGAAATGGAGGGCGAGTCGCTTGACCTGCTCGAAATCGCGGTCGACGGGCGTGTGCTGCCCGAAACGGAAAGTTTTCTGCGCGATGGGCGCCTCGTGCTGGCCGATCTGCCCGATCGCTGCCGCGTTTCCACGCGCGTGCGCATCCGTCCCGACCTGAACACGACGCTGTCCGGTCTGTACCGCTCCAAGGACGGCTACTTCACGCAGTGCGAGGCCGAAGGCTTCCGCCGCATCACCTATTTCCCGGACCGGCCGGACGTGATGGCGCGCTACACGGTCACGCTGCGCGCCAGCCGCGAACGCTTTCCCGATCTGCTGGCCAACGGCAATCTGGTTGCCGGCGGCGACGAGG
>DATCUL010000051.1:0-3168 GCA_036567405.1 Methyloversatilis sp.
CGCCGTGTTCGGCCCCGGTGTGATCGGTCTCGAACTGGGGCAGGCGCTGCACCGTCTGGGCGTGCGGATGGAACTGTTCGGCCGTGGCCACTATGTCGGTCCGTTCTCCGATCCCGATCTGAAGGTGTATGCGACGAAGACCTTCGCGAACGAATTCCCGCTGCACGCCGATGCGAAGGTCGACCGCATCGAGCGCGTGGCCGATGGCGTGCGCATCACGCAGCAGCTCGACGACGGGCGGGTGGTCACCAAGGATTTCCAGTGGGTGATTGCCGCCACCGGGCGTTCGCCGAACGTGAAGTACCTCGGCCTGGAAAACACGTCGGTCAGACTTGGTGCCAACGGCGTGCCCGAATTCGACCGGAGGACGATGCAATGCGCGATGCAGTGTGGCGGCTCGCACATCTTCATCGCCGGCGATGCCAACAACGATCTTCCGCTGCTGCACGAGGCGGCAGACGAGGGCCGGATAGCCGGCGACAACGCGGCGCGCTTCCCCGCGGTTCAGCCCGGACTGCGGCGCGAACCGATCGCCGTGGTGTTTTCCGATCCGCAGCTGGCGACCGTGGGCAGACGCTTTGCCGATCTGGCGCCGGGCAGCTTCGTCACCGGCGAGGTGTCGTTCGAGAACCAGGGACGTTCGCGCGTCATGCTGCGCAACAAGGGGCTGCTGCACGTCTATGCCGACAAGGCGAGCGGGCTGCTGCTCGGCTGCGAAATGATCGGACCGGACGTCGAGCATCTCGCCCATCTGATTGCCTGGGCGATGCAGTCCGGAATGACGGTGCAGCGGGCGCTCGAAATGCCCTTCTACCACCCGGTGGTCGAGGAAGGGCTGCGCACCGCGTTGCGCGACGCGGCGGCGAAACTGTCCGCCGGATGAGTAGTAGTACGCCCGTCCGGCAGCCGGGTCGGACGGGCGGTTAGAATACCGCCCTCGATGTGCCCGCGTTGATCGCGGGCGCGCAGCCGGTATCCGTACGTGTCCGCCTCCTTGTCAGATCACGCCTCCCTCGTTTCCCGCAGCCTCGCCGCCGTCTGGCACCCGTGCACCCAGATGCAGTGGCACGCCGACCGCTCGCTGCCGCTGCTCGCGATTTCGCGTGCGCAGGGCCCGTGGCTGCACGCACCGGATGGCCGGCGCTACCTCGATGGCATCAGTTCCTGGTGGACCAATCTGTTCGGCCACAGCCATCCCGATATCGTGAGCGCGCTGCGCGACCAGCTCGACACGCTGGATCACGTGATGCTGGCCGGCTTCACGCACGAGCCGGTGGTGGCGCTGTCGGAACGGCTGTCGGCACTGACCGGAGGCCGGCTCGGCCACGTTTTCTATGCGTCCGACGGCGCGTCGGCGACCGAGATCGCGCTCAAGATGTCGCTGCACTACTGGCGCAACCGGGGCCTGGCGGACAAGAACGAATTCATCTGCTTCGCCGGCAGCTATCACGGCGAGACGGTTGGCGCGCTGGCGGTGACCGACGTCGCGCTGTTCCGCGACGCCTATGCGCCGATGGTGCGCGGCGCGCACGTGCTGCCGAGCCCGGCCGGTGGCGACGCGCAGGACGCGCTCGAAACTCTGGCGACCTTTCTCGACGCGCATCACGCGCGCATCGCGGCCATGATCATCGAGCCGCGCGTGCAGTGCGCTGGCGGCATGGCCATGCACGATGCCGACTGGCTGCGCGAGGCGCGCCGGCTGTGCGACCGCCACGCGGTGCATCTGATCGCCGACGAGATCGCGGTCGGTTGTGGCCGCACCGGCACCTTCTTCGCCTGCGAACAGTCGCTGGACGAGGCTGGCGAGGGCTGGCCGGACTTCATCTGCCTGTCGAAAGGCATCACCGGCGGCACGCTGCCGCTGTCGCTGGTGCTGTCGAAGCCATTCGTGTTCGATGCCTTCCTTGACGACACGATGGCGCGCGGCTTCCTGCATTCGCACTCCTACACAGGCAATCCGCTGGCCTGCCGTGCCGCGCTGGCCACGCTGGACCTGTTCGACCGGCTCGACATCCTGGCGCGCAACCGCGTGTGGGCGCAGACCTTCACCGACGCGCTGGCGCCGCTGGCTGCACATCCGGCTGCCCGCAATTTCCGTCAGGCCGGCATGATCTGGGCGCTCGACATCGAGACCATGCATGCCGACTTCAGCCGCCGCTACTACCGGGAGGCGCTGGCGCGCGAACTGCTGCTGCGGCCGATGGGCAAAACGCTGTACTTCATGCCGCCCTATGTGCTCGAAGACGCGCAGACCGCGCTGCTCGCGCAGGGGGCTCGCGACGCGCTGGACGCAGCCCTCGCATGAGCGTGCTCGATTTCCGTGCCCGGCTGGCAGCGCTTGCGGCGGACGACCTGCTGCGCACGCGCCGGGTGCTGGACGCCGCCTGCGGCCCGCGGGCCGTGGTCGATGGCCTGCAGCTGCTCGCCTTCGCCGGCAACGACTATCTCGGGCTGGCTAACCATCCGGACGTGGTCGAGGCGCTGCGCGAGGGGGCGTCACGCTGGGGGGCGGGCGCTGGCGCATCGCATCTGGTCAGCGGGCACCAGCGACCGCACGAGGAGCTTGAGGCCGCACTGGCGGCCTTTGTCGGCCTGCCGCGCGCGCTGTCCTTCTGCACCGGCTACATGGCGAATCTGGCGGTGCTGCCGGCGCTGGCCGGGCGCGGCGACACCATCGTCGCCGACCGGCTGAACCACGCGTCGCTGGTCGATGCAGCACTGCTGTCGCGTGCCACTGTCCGCCGCTATCCGCACAATGACGTCGCGGCTGCGGCGCGTGCGCTGGAAGGCGCGAGCGGGCGCAAGGTGGTCGTGACCGACGCGGTGTTCAGCATGGACGGCGACATCGCGCCGCTGGCTGAACTGCTGGCGCTGTGCGAGCGACACGACGCGCTGCTGGTGATCGACGACGCCCACGGCTTCGGCGTTCTGGGCGAGCACGGCAGCGGAGCACTCTCGCAGTGCGGCATCGCGTCGCCGCGCGTGGTCTATATGGGCACGCTGGGCAAGGCGGCAGGCGTTTCCGGCGCCTTTGTCGCCGGTGACCCCGATCTGGTCGAATGGCTGATGCAGACCGGCCGCAGCTATCGCTACACCACGGCCGCACCGGCCGCGCTCGCGTGCGCGCTGCTGGCCAGTCTGCGCATCATCGCGGCGGCCGATGACCGG
>DATCUL010000052.1:0-3006 GCA_036567405.1 Methyloversatilis sp.
CGTCGCACCGCGCGCGATCGTCGCGTCGGCGCCGCCAGTCAGCGTCAGCTGATGGTAGGAGCCGCCGAAGCCGGCGGCGGCGCTGTTCGCGCCACCGTCCGGCAGCGCGGTCAGATCGATTTCCGGCACGCCCACGAGGTCGAGCAGCGCATGGCCGGCGTGTGCCGACACGGTGACGTCCTGCGCACCGGTCACCGGCGTCGTACCGGCGTTGATCTGCGCCGAACCAATCTTTGCATTGGCCTGACTGTCGAGGGTGAAGTGGTCGACCGCTCCGGCGAAGGACAGCCGCTCGCTCTCGACACCGCTCTGCACCCAGGAGGTCGCATTGATCGGACTGCCGATCAGGCCGTACAAGGTGGTTCCGAAGGTCTCCCACGCATCGGCCTCGCTCCAGCCCTTGTCCAGCAGCGCGACGTACGCGTCATAGCCGTCGATCCACTGCTGCCAGAACGGCGTCAGCGTCGTGTCGGCGGCAACGGTGATGGCACCGCTGGCGTTCACCACCGCACCATCGCCGATCAGCGCATCGGTGCGGTGGTGCATGTCGATCACCGCGATCGAACCGGATACCGCGATCTTCTTCTTTTCTTCGGTATTCTTCGCCGGCGCATCGGGATCGGGCTTTTCCAGCGCGCGCTCGTCGACCGCTGCCGACGTCGAAAACGACAGCGCCTCCTCGGCACGCGCGAGCACGTCGACCCGGCCACGCGAGGTCACGTTCGCGCTGCCGGTGATTTCCGCCTTCACGGTGTTCGTGTTGTCGATCCAGGCGAAGGACGCCGACAGCCCGAAATTGCCGCTCGAACCGCTGCGCGCATCGGTGCTCGGCGCACCAGCGACGAAGGAGGTCAGCGCTTCGAACAGCGCCACATCGATCGGGCGGGCGTTGCTGAATCCTTCTTCCGGACTCGGGCTGCCCGCCGTCCCGGCGGCGGCCGACACTTCGGTCTGTGCGTCATCGGCCAGCGATGCCTTCACCGCCACCTTGCCGGCGTCGGTCACCGTGCCGCCGAGCGAGGCGGTCATCGTCGTGGTGTTCACCGACACAGCGATGCCGGACGAGGCCATGCCGTCCTTGAAGGAACTGCCATTGGCCGACACCGTGACCGACTTCGCGCCGGTCGCTTCGACCTCGAGCGAGGTGGCGCGCTCGATCGTCGCCGCACTGGTCACCGTCGTTTCGGCACGCTGGTTCGACACCCCCACGGCAAAAGCGAAGTTCGCATACTCGCTGGCCGACGACAGCATGTTGTTGTAGTGGCCGGTGTTGATGGTATCGACCTTCACCAGCAGCAGGCTGTCGGCCTGGGAGCGGAGCGTCATCGCGGCGCCGGACGACAGCGTGGCGTTGCGGATGTCGACGGTCGCCAGCGCATCGGTTTCGCCGTAGCCGATGCCTAGGACGGAACCGACCACCCGCATCGAGGCATCGGTCTGCGCCACCGATTCGATCGTCAGGTTGCCGCTCGCCTCTATCCGCGCACCGCCATCGACCGACACCGTCGCGTGCGCCACCGACACGGTGGCATCGACGGCCAGCGCCAGATCGTCGAGAAAGCCCAGCACCGCGTTGGCGTATTCATTGCCGGTCCACACCCACTTGTCGTTGGCCGTGGCCTTCAGCGTGATCGCGCGTCCCTTGATCAGGGCATTGCTGACCGTGATCGACGCGATGGAATCGTCGACCGACCCGAGGACGGGCGTGGACTGGTTGTCGGTGGCCAGCAGCTGCACGTCGCCGGCCGCGAAATCACCGGTTGCATGCGCCAGTATCCTGCTGCCGGACTTGAGCTCGATGTGCCGTGCTTCGAAGGTGATGTTTCCCGACGCACCGATCGAGGCACCGGTCAAATGGCTCGCGGCATCGCTGCCCGCAACACGACGACTGGACACCGTGACGTTCTCGCTGACCGTGATCGTGTCGTCCGCCTGCAGCAGCAGGTCGGCGCCGGTCGGCGCCGGCACTCCGGCCGGAAGCGTTGCATAACCGTCGGCACCGCGCAGCAGGTTCGCCAGGACCGAAATGTTCGTGGGATCTATCAATACCCGGCCGGCAGCACCACCCCGGCCATCGGCGAGGAACCCGCCGCCGGCCAGTTGCACCGTGTCCTTCGCCGAGAACTCGATGAAGCCGCCGTCACCCGTCCGGCCCGCGCTCGCGTCCAGCAACGCACCGCCGCGCAGCACCGCATTGCGCTGCGCCAGCGCCTCGATCCGGCCACCGTCCGAATCCGCTCCGTCGCCCGCCGCCGTCACCATCGCATTGACGTCGACCATGAGGTCGCGCCCGGCTCGCACCTCGATCTCCCCGCCCGACGTGCCCGCGCCACCCCGCGCGTCCAGCCGACCCGACACCGCGACGTCTTCCACCGCCTCGATGAAGATCCGACCCGATTTCTCCACCAGCCGGCTGCCCACCGCAACGCCCTGTGCATTGACCACGTCGCTGAAGTCCGGCGCACGCCCTTCGAAGCGTGCCCCGGTCAGCACCTGGCCGGCCACGCTCACCGTGCCCGCCGCCAGACTCACCGACTCGGCTGCGTTGATCCGCCCGTCTATCCGGATCACGCCACTGGCCGACAGTGGCGCGCTGCCGCTCAGCAGCTGCCCCACCGCGCCCGCGTCCGGCGTACCCGAGGCGCCGAAGAAGCCATCGACGAAGCCCTGCGTCGGCGTGCTCACCGACAGCGAGCCCACATTGACCACACCGCTGCCGCCGACCACGAAGCCGTGCGGATTGGCGAAATACACATTCCCGCCTATCCGTCCGTCGCGGATCGCGTTCAACGTACCGTCTATGTCCGTGCGCGTGTCGCGCACGATATTGACCAGGTTCAGCGCACCGGTCGGAACGTGCAGGTTCGCCGTCTGACCGGCATTCACGCTGAAGCTCCGGAACGAGTTGAAACCCGTGTTCCCCGAAACCGTCCTCGTGCGGATGTCCGTCACCGAACCGGCCGTCGTCACCGTCGTCAGCGTCCTCCCATCAACCTGGATCGCCTG
>DATCUL010000053.1:0-1972 GCA_036567405.1 Methyloversatilis sp.
CGCCGTCGAGCGTGACCACGTAGCGGCCGCGCACGCGGTCGAAACCCGCCTGCAGCGCGCTCGACTGACCATAGTTGCGCACCAGCACCAGCGGGCGCAGCCAGGGCCGGTCGGCGGCAAGGCGCAGCAGCAGTTCGCCGCTGCCGTCGCGCGAGCCGTCGTCGATCGCGATCAGTTCGAAGCTGCGGCCGCAGGGCTGCATCGCGTCATGGATGCGTCCGACCAGATCGGGCAGGTTTTCAACCTCGTTGTACAGCGGCACGACGATGGACACTTCGGGCGGTGCGGGCGGGCGGCTCGCGGCGGGCTGGCCGACGTTGGGGTCGAGGCCCTGCAGCAGGTCGGATTGGTGCAGTGTCGATGATTCGATGATCGGTATCCTGCGTAAACAACACTCTATGAACGGGTAATGAACTTCCGCGCCATGCGTCAAGACACTTTCGCCGGGCGCAGTCCGGCAACGCTACTGCTGCTCATGCTGCTCTATGTCACCGCGCATGTAGTGTCACGCGTGCTGATTTCCGATGCACTGGAACTGGACGAGGCGGAACAGGCGCTGTGGACCCAGCAGTTCGCCGCCGGCTATGGCGCGCAGCCGCCACTTTACACCTGGCTGCAGTGGGCCGTATTCAAGGTGGCGGGCGTGTCGGTGCTGTCGCTGTCGCTGCTGAAGAACGCGCTGCTCGCGCTGACCTATACCTTCGTCTGGCTGGCCGCCCGGCGCATCATGGCCGCACCGCTCGCCGTACTGGCCGCCGCGTCCATGCTGCTGCTGCCGCAGATCGGCTGGGAATCGCAGCGCGACCTCACTCATTCGGTGCTGGTCACCACCCTCGCCTCGGCCACGCTCTATGTCGTCGTGTGTCTGATCGAGCGCCCGCGCCCGGCGCTTTACGTGGCACTCGGCATCGCCGCCGGGCTGGGCGTCATGTCCAAATACAGCTATATCGTCTTCTTCACCGCACTCGGGCTGGCGGTGCTGACCACACGCGAAACGCGCGCCGTCTGGCGCAATCCGTGGGTACTGGCGTCCGGACTCATCGCCGCAGTCATCGTGCTGCCGCACCTGCTGTGGCTGCTCGACAACTGGCAGCTGGCCAGCGCACGCACGATGGAGAAACTGGATGCAACGCATGGCTTCGGTCAGGGCATCGCACGCGGTCTGGGCAGCCTCGCCAACGCGTTCGCCGCGACGCTGGCAGCACCGGCGCTGGTGTTCGGCATCGTGTTCGGCCGCGCCGCCTGGCGGCGCGACGACGGCAGTCCGCATTGCGCGTTCTGGCGCCGCTACCTGCTCGCACTGCTGACCATCATGCTGGCGATGATCGTGCTGGCCGGTGCCACCCACTTCAAGGGCCGCTGGCTGCAGCCGCTGCTGTTCGCCGCGCCGCTGATGTTCTTCTGCTGCCGGCCCGGACTGGCGAATCATCCGCGCCTGCACTGGCTGCGCCGCGTCCTGTTCGTGCTGGCCCTGCTGTTTCTGACGCTGCTCAGCCTGCGTCCGGCTTTCAATGGCTGGCGCGACAACATGGACCAGTTGAACGAACCGGCGGCCGAACTGGCCGCCGCACTGACCGCCGCCGGCTACGACGGTCACGCGGCCATCGTGACTGACGACCCGGTACTGGGCGGCGTGCTGCGCGTCCGCTTCCCACAGGCGCAGGTCAGTCTGTGGCGCGACGGCCAGCACGCCCCCGAAGCAATTCAGGGTCCGCATCTGCTGGTCGGCAAGGACGCGGCCGGTGCGGCGCTGTTCCAACGGGCAGGCAGCATCGCCGCAACACCGCTGGCACTGCACTACCGCTACGCCCGCCCCGACCATCCGGCCATCGAATACCGCTACGCATTGCCGCACTGACGCACGTCGCAAGAAGACGGCCGGCGCGGGTACAATCGCGGCCGCCGAGGCTCCGTAGTTGAATGGATACAACAACCCCCTCCTAAGGGGTAGGTACAGGTTCGATTCCTGTCG
>DATCUL010000054.1:0-4370 GCA_036567405.1 Methyloversatilis sp.
GGGCGAAGCATAGCCTGCTGGCGCCGCCCCGTCAGCCGCGCACGGATGGGCGGCGCCATCAACCCGCACATGAAAGGTAGAGATGCATTCAACTTGTGTAGAGTTCATTACATGAAACAATGGATCGCTCTGATTATCAGCCTGCCGACCAGCAATGCCGCGACCCGCATGCGTGCCTGGCGGGCGTTGAAGGCTGCCGGGGCCGCCGTGCTGCGCGACGGCGTCTATCTGCTGCCGGAGCGCGACGACAACCGGACGGTGTTCAAAAGCCTCCAGGCCGAGGTACGCGCCGGTGGCGGAACCGCCTGCCTGCTGCGCGTAGAGGAACCGGACGAAGGCGGCTTCGCGGCGATGTTCGACCGCTCGGCAGACTACGAACGCCTGATCGCCGACAGCGCCGCCGTACTCGCCCAGCTGTCTGCCACGCACGTCACTGAGGCATTCCGGCAGGTCCGGCGTCTGCGCAAAACCTTCGACAGCGTGTCTGCGATCGATTTTTTCCCGGGTGAGGCACGCAGGCAGGCCGACGTCGCCCTGCACGATGCCGGGCAGGCAGTCGCCCGCCTGATGGCGCCCGACGAACCGGGCAATGCGGACCGAAGCATCGTCAGACAGGACATCGCCGACTATCGGGGACAGACATGGGCAACCCGCCGCCGCCCCTGGGCCGACCGGCTGGCCAGCGCCTGGCTGATCCGGCGCTTCATCGACCCGGAAGCCCGTTTTGTCTGGCTGGACTCGCCTGCGGACTGTCCGGCCGAGGCGCTCGGCTTCGATTTCGATGGCGCGCGCTTCAGCCATGCCGGCGCGCTCGTCACCTTCGAAGTGCTGCTGGCGAGTTTCGGACTGGCGCAACCCGCGTTGGGGCGCCTGGGCGCGCTGGTGCATTACCTCGACGTGGGCGGCGCTCCACCGGCCGAGGCAGCGGGCGTGGAGAGCGTGCTGGCCGGCCTGCGCGACAGACTCGACTCCGACGACGCACTGCTGACGGCGGCCTGTGCCATGTTCGACGGACTGCTCGTCACATTTGAAAAAGGAATGCCCGCACCATGAACCCATCTGCCGACAGCGCCGCCGCCGGCGAAGTGTCCCGTCCGCCCGCCGTCAGCTTCCGCGAGGCCTTCCTGTTCTGGCTCAAACTCGGCTTCATCAGCTTCGGCGGACCGGCCGGACAAATTTCGATCATGCATCAGGAACTGGTCGAGAACCGGCGCTGGATCTCGGAGCGGCGATTCCTGCATGCGCTCAACTACTGCATGGTGCTGCCGGGTCCCGAAGCCCAGCAGCTGGCGACTTATATCGGCTGGCTGATGCACCGTACCTGGGGTGGCGTGGTCGCGGGCGCGCTGTTCGTGCTGCCGTCGCTGCTGCTGCTGATCGCACTTTCATGGGTCTACGTCGTGTTCGGCGACGTCCCGCTGGTCGCCGGACTGTTCTATGGCATCAAGCCGGCAGTCACAGCCATCGTGCTGCAGGCGGCTCACCGCATCGGCTCGCGAGCGTTGAAGAACAATGTGCTATGGGCGATCGCCGGCGCCTCCTTCGTCTCAATCTTCGCGCTGAACGTCCCCTTCCCGGCCATCGTCGCCGCTGCGGCGCTGATCGGCCACCTCGGCGGACGGATCGCACCCGCCAGATTTCTCATCGGCGGCGGTCACGGCAAGGCCGACAAGTCGTTCGGACCGGCGTTGATCGACGACGACACGCCAACGCCGGAACACGCACTGTTCCGCTGGCACCGGCTCGTTTCACTTGCCGTGATCGGGGCGCTGCTGTGGAGCGTGCCGATGGCGCTGCTGACCGCACTGTACGGATGGGGGCACACGCTGACGCAGATGGGCTGGTTCTTCACCAAGGCAGCCCTGCTGACCTTCGGTGGTGCCTACGCCGTGCTGCCCTACGTCTATCAGGGCGCAGTCGGCCACTACGGCTGGCTCTCGCCGACACAGATGATCGACGGCCTGGCGCTCGGCGAAACGACCCCCGGCCCGCTCATCATGGTGGTGGCCTTCGTGGGCTTCGTCGGCGGCTACCTCAGTGACGAAATGCGGTCGGTGTTCGGACCGGACAACCTGTTCCTGGCCGGCGCGCTCGCAGCTTCGCTGGTGACCTGGTTCACCTTCCTGCCGTCCTTCCTGTTCATTCTGGCCGGCGGCCCGCTGGTCGAAACGACACACGGCGATCTGAAATTCACCGCACCGCTGACCGCCATCACTGCGGCCGTGGTCGGCGTCATCCTGAATCTGGCACTGTTCTTCGGCTATCACGTACTGTGGCCACAGGGCTTTCACGGTGCATTCGACCTGCTGTCCGCGCTGATCGCCACCACCGCCGCAGTGGCGCTGTTCCGCTTCAGGTGCAATGTCATTCATGTCATCGGCACTTGCGCTGCGTTTGGCCTGCTGCTCAAGACCGTACTGCCCTGAATTCGGCAGCCGGACAAAAACATAATAACCCGGTCTTGCAATTGAGAAACACTCGCATTACCATTCGCAAAACCAACTTAAAGGAATTGCGATGAAAACCGGATTTGCGCTGGGCGGTTCGCTCCGATTGCTGCTTGCAGCGATGGCGCTGGGTGTCTGCACCTTCGCCAGTGCGGGCGACCCCGAGGCGGGCCTGACCATCCGTAACCACCGGTTCGAACCGGCCGAACTGAAGATCCCGGCGAACCAGCGGGTGAAACTGACGGTACACAACCAGGACGACACGCCGGAAGAATTCGAAAGCCACCAGCTCAACCGCGAAAAGCTGGTACCCCCCGGCGCGAAGGTGGTGATCTTCATCGGCCCGCTGAAGCCCGGTCGCTATGACTTCTGGGGCGAATACAACGAAGCGACCGCCAAAGGCGTGGTCGTCGCCGAATAAGCAGCGCCCACCGAAAGAGCTCTCATGTTCGCCACCGCCCTGATCGTCTTTCGCGAGACGCTGGAAGCCGCGTTGTTCATCGGCATCGTGGCCGCCGCAACCCGCGGCGTCGCCGGCCGGACACTCTGGCTATCTGCCGGCGTCCTCTCCGGGATGATCGGCGCCCTCGCCCTGGCGGCCGGCGCCGACCGGATCGGAGCCTGGGCCGACGGCATCGGTCAGGATCTGGTGAATGTGTGGATACTGACAATTGCGCTGCTGATGCTGGCCTGGCACTGCATCTGGGTGTCAACCCACGGTCGCGAGATGTCGCAGGAAGCGAAGCAGTTGGGTACCTCGACACGCGACGGCGAACGTACGCCATGGGCGCTTTCGCTGGCAGTGGGACTGGCCGTGCTGCGAGAGGGCGCCGAAACCGTGCTGTTCGTGTCCGGCTTCGTCACCGGTTCGAACAGTGGCTCGCACACCATGCTGCTCGGCTCGGCGCTCGGCCTGCTGGCTGGCTCACTGCTCGGCGTGCTGATGTATTTCGGTCTGTCCCGCATCAGGCCGCACCGCCTGTTTGCGGTCACCAACACGCTGGTGCTCCTGCTGGCCGCCGCGCTCGCCAGCCAGCTGGCCCGCACGCTTGCGCAGTCCGGACTGGTCACGGCCTGGTCCGACACCCTGTGGGACAGCACGTGGCTGCTGGCCGCGGATTCGCCACTGGGCACCTTCCTGCATGCGCTGATCGGCTATGACGCGCGACCGTCCGGCCTGCAACTGGCGTTCTATATCTGCGCCATCGCGATCATCGGCCTCGCCACCCGTCAGATGCGGCTGCGCCAGGCGCGCCGCTGGCACCCCAACCCTGTTCTGGGTACCTGACGGTCACCCGTTTTCTCACCTATCTTCCATCCGGAGTTTCAAATGCATCCCGCCCGTCTGGCAGCAGCGCTCTGCGCGCTGTGCCCCGTCCTGCTGCACGCCCCGCTGCTACGTGCAGCACCGAACGAATACGTCGTCATGCCCACGGTGGAAGAAGGGGAAAAGGAGATCGACTTCAAGTGGGGCATAGAGCGCTTGCGCCACGGCGAAGGCAGCGGCACCGCGACGTCGATCGGCCTGGGTTGGGGCGCCACGTCCTGGTGGTTTACCGAGCTGTACGCCAAATACAAGCGCGAGCCGGGGTCATCGAGCGGCTTCGATGCCTGGGAGTGGGAAAACCGCTTCCAGCTGACCGAAACCGGTCGGTTCCCGATCGATATCGGCTTCCTGTTCGAGATCGAGCGTCCCGAGGACCGGTCCGAAGGCTATGAACTGACCTACGGCCCGCTGCTGCAGTCCGAATGGGGCAAGCTGCAAGGCAACCTTAACCTGCTGATCCAGAGACACATCGACGTCAGCCAGCACTTCGATACCGAGTTGCACTATCAGGCACAGGTGAAGTATCGGGAATCGGAGCGATTCGAGTGGGGCGCTCAGGCCTTCGGATCGTTCGGCCAGTGGGACGACTGGGCGCG
>DATCUL010000055.1:0-11490 GCA_036567405.1 Methyloversatilis sp.
CTGGAAATCCAGAGCGTCGGCCGCGACATCACCGAGCGGAAGTCGCTTGAAGCGAGGCTCGCCGCGTCGCTGGCAGAGCAGCGTGACCTGTACGATCACGCACCGTGCGCCTACTACTCCCTGTCGCCCGACGGCACCTTCCTGCTGATGAACGAAACCGGGCTCAAGTGGCTTGGCCGCTCGCGCGCGGACGTAATCGGCAAGCTCAGGCTGCCCGACGTGCTCACGCCGGAAGGACGGGCCACCTTCGAGCAGCGCTTTCCGGTGTTCAAGAGGGAGGGCGCGATCAAGGACCTCGCCTTCGATCTGATCAGTCGCGACGGTGACCTGCGCCGGGTGAGCGTCAGTGCCACCGCCGTCACCGATGCCGAAGGCAATTTCGTGATGAGCCGTTCGGTGATGTACGACATCACCGAGCTGGTCCGGACCAAGGACAAGCTCCGACAGCTGACCGTGGAACAGAACGCGATGCTCGACAACGATCTGGTCGGCATCGCCAAGGTGCGCGATCGGCAGCTGGTGTGGGTCAACAAGGCGATGCAGCGCATCTTCGGCTATTCCGAAAGCGAACTGGTCGGCCATCTGACGCGGCTGCTGTATCCGGACGACGCCTCGTTCGCCGCGCTGGGCGAGGACGTCTATGGGCTGCAGCATCCGAACGACGTGTTCCGGACGCAGATGGAACTGGTCGGCAAGGACGGCCACAAGCTCTGGATAGACGCCAGCGGCACGCTGCTGTCGAAGGAGAGCCGGGAATGGATGTGGACGCTGGCCGACATCACGCCCCTCAAGACCTATCAGGACGCGGTCGAATACATGGCGCTGCACGACGCGCTGACCGGTCTGCCGAACCGCCGGCTGCTGACCGACCGGCTCAACCAGGCCATCATGGTGGCGCAGCGCACGAAACGGCCGCTGGTCATCTGCTATCTCGATCTGGATGGCTTCAAGCCGGTCAATGACCGCTGGGGCCACGCCGCTGGCGACGAACTGCTGAAGCAGGTCTCGAACCGCCTGCAGTCATGCGTGCGCGCCAACGACACCGTCTGCCGGGTCGGCGGAGACGAGTTCGTGCTGATGCTGACCGACCTGGAGCAGGCTGACGAACACGACACGGTGGTTCAGCGCATCATCGCCGAGATCGGCCAGCCGTTCCGCATAGGCGAGAACGATTCGGCGACCGTGACAGCCAGCATCGGCGTCACGCTTTTTCCGCAGGACGGCGGCGATGCGGACACACTGCTGCGCCATGCCGATCACGCGATGTATCTGGCCAAATCGCTCGGACGCAACCGCGTCTGCCGTTACATGCCGGCACGCCAAAGCACATCCGTGCAGTGACGCGGAAACCCGGCGTCATGACGGGGATGCACCGGATCGCAATTCCTCAGCCAGAAAATCCATCAGCACGCGCACCCGGTGCGGCACATGCCGGTTGCCTGGCAGCACGACGTGAATGCCCAGTTCCGGTGTCGGAAAACCGGCCAGTATGGTTCTGACCCGACCGGATTCGATGAAGCTGTCCACGATGAAATCCGGCTGGCAGGCGATCCCCATGCCGAGCGCGGCCGCCTCGGTCAGCACATCGCCATTGCCGGCGTTGATGCGGCTGCGGACGGCGACGGTCCGGGTCTGCCCGTCGACGACGAAGGACCAGGCCTGGCTGCCACCGGCCGTATAGCCGAGACATTCGTGATGCACGAGTTCATCCGGATGCCGCGGTGTGCCGTGGCGCGCAAGGTAGTCGGGTGACGCGACGACGATCAGGCGGCTGCTGCCGATGCGGCGCGCGACATCACCCGGCTCGAGCCGCGCGGTGATGCGGATCGAGAGGTCTATGCCCTCCTCGATCAGGTTCACGCGCCGGTCGGTGTAATCCATGTCCAGGCTGACGTCGGGATAACGCTGCGCAAAACGGAGCAGCAGCGGACCGAGCCGCTTCAGGCCGAAGCTCAGCGGCAGGCCGATGCGGATCGGGCCGCGCGGTGACAGATGCTCCTCGGCGATGCCGGTCTCGGCCGCCTCGACCAGATTCAGGATGACGCGGCACTTTTCCAGATAGGCGGTACCGGCCGAGGTCAGCGACAGCCGGCGCGTGCTGCGCGCCATCAGCTTGGTGCCGAGATGAGATTCCAGCGCGGCCACCTGCCGCGTCACCACCGAGCGGGCAAGGCCCAGCTGCAGCGCGGCGGCGGAAAAACTGCCCAGTTCGGCCACCCGGACGAACATCCGCATCGCATCCAGCCTGTCCATTGTTGCAATTCCGGCAATTAACAATTACCGATTGTCACCTATTTGGTAGCAGAACAACAGACTAAGGTGCATCCATCATGTATGGAGCACACGACATGCCCTCCACCCGGGTTACCCGCCAACCTGCGCTGTTCGTGCCGCACGGCGCACCGACTTTCGCACTGCATCCCGGTGCAGCCGGTGCCGCGCTGGCCGGAAAGGCCGCGCAGCTCGAGCCGCCACGCGCCATCGTGGTGGTGAGTGCCCACTGGGACACCGACATCCCCACCGTCGGCTCCGCCGACCAGTTGGAAACCATCCACGACTTCCTGGGTTTTCCGCGCACGCTGTACGACCTGCGTTATCCGGCCACAGGCTGCCGCGAAGCCGCAGCCGAAGTCGCTGCCGCCATCGCGGATGCCGGTTTGCCGGTGCGGATCGATGCCGAACACGGGCTCGACCATGGCGCCTGGATACCGCTGCGCCTGATGTTTCCCGACGCCGACATACCGGTGATCCCGCTGTCCATACAGAGCCGTACCGGCCCGGAAGGCGCCTGGCAGCTCGGTCGCGTTCTGACACCGCTCACCGCGCGCGGCTTTCTGGTGATCGCGTCCGGCAACCTGACGCACAACCTGCGCGACTACCAGGTCGCGGTGCACGGCGGCGCAACACCGGCCTACGTACGGACCTTCGCCGACTGGATGGCCGAACGCCTCGTCGCCCACGATATCGCCGCACTGCTCGACTACCGCAGGCAGGCACCCGATGGCCCCCGTGCACACCCGACCGAAGACCACCTGCTGCCGCTGTTCATCGCACTCGGCGCCGGCGGCGACGGCGCCGCTGCCGAGCGCTTCCACGTTGGCGTTGACGACTACGTGCTGGCGATGGATGCCTGGGCCTTCTCGCCGCCCGAACACGCGGTGTAGCCCCGAACCGGCTGTACTGCTGCATCACCCTCTGTCACAACCCGCTGCCCGAACCGGAGAAACATCATGAACGCACTGACCAGACTGAGCGCCGCCCTCATCCTTGCCACCGCTGCCGCCGGACCCGCGCTGGCCGCACCCGAAAGCTATGCACTGGACGCCGGCCACACCTTTCCGCGCTTCTCGTACAGCCACTTCGGCTATTCGACGCAACTGAGCCGC
The DNA here is from genome assembly GCA_036567405.1 of Methyloversatilis sp. GTDB lineage: Bacteria > Pseudomonadota > Gammaproteobacteria > Burkholderiales > Rhodocyclaceae > Methyloversatilis. The sequence goes on from DATCUL010000055.1 coordinate 3,387, forward strand.
TTCAACAAGACCACCGGCAAGATCGTGTTCGACAAGGTCGCGAAGACCGGCTCGGTCGACATCACGATAGACACGAAGTCGGTCGACACCGGTTTCCCGCTGTTCAACGAACACATCCAGAGCGAGGATTTCCTCGATACGGCTCACTTCCCGACCGCGACCTTCAAGTCGACCAAGGTCGTATTCGACGGCGACAAGCCGACCGCGATCGAGGGCAACCTGACGCTCAAGGGCGTCACCCGCCCGGTCACGCTGACGGTCACCTCCTTCCAGGCCATGCCGCATCCGATCCTGAAGAAGGACGCCCTCGGCGCCAATGCCAACGTCACCGTCAAGCGCTCCGACTTCAACGCCGGCAAGTACGCACCGAACGTCAGCGACGAAGTGCGCATCGACATCGCGGTCGAAGCCATCAAGGAATAAGCAGGACGCCTCTGCAGCAGAACGGCCATCGCGTCTTTTTGGGTGTGCCCCGGAGGACAGGAACGGCCGTCGCGGTTTTCGTGGAAGCGGCCCATGATCGCGATCCGGCCGTCGAACGGCGATGGCCGATGATCAACGTGCGTTATCGCGAGCATGGCTCGCTCCCACAGGGAACGGCCGTCGCGGTTTTCGTGGGAGCGACCCATGGTCGCGATCCGGCCGTCGAACGGCGGTGGCCGATGCTCAACGTGCGTTATCGCGAGCCGGCTCGCTCCCACAGGGAACGGCCGTCGCGGTTTTCGTGGGAGCGACCCATGGTCGCGATCCGGTCGTCGAACGGCAATGGCCGATGATCGACGTACGTTATCGCGAGCATGGCTCGCTCCCACACAAACGTCGTGGCCTACGCAGCGGAGCACGGCTTCCGCCTTCCATTCAATCAATCGATTGTTTGATATGCTTCAATCAAGCGATTGATTTCGGGAAGACATGACGATGCTGAAACGCGAGCCGGGTGGGGCGGACAGCTCCCAGGCGCGGGACAAGCTGGTGCGCGAGGCACTCCGGCTGTTTGCCGAGAAGGGCTTCGAGCGGGCGACCACGCGCGAGATCTGCGAGGCGGCCGGCGCCAATGTATCGGCCATCCGCTACTACTTCGGCGACAAGGCCGGCCTGTATCGGGCAGCCTTCACCGAACCGCTGAGCGACCTGCCGTGCGCCACCGACATGCGCCGCTACGCGGCGCTGCCACTCGGCGAGGGGCTGTCGCTGTTCTTTCGCGAATTCCTGGAGGCGCTCAAACGCGGCGAGGAACTGCGGCTGGTGATGAAGCTGCACTTCCGCGAAATGATCGAGCCAACCGGCGCCTGGCAGCAAGAGATCGACGCCGAGATCAAACCACAGCACGAAACCATGCTGGGCATGCTGCTGCGGCACCTGAAGCTGTCCCGGGTCGATGACGACCCGCAGCGCCTGGCCTTCGCCATCATCGGCATGGGCGTCCAGTTCTATGTCGGACAGGACGTGGTCGGACTCATCTCGCCCACCCTGCTCGACTCCCCCGCCGCAGTCGACCTGCTGGCCGAGCGGCTGGCCGGCTATGCGCAGTCGATGATAGATGGCGAGGCACTGCGCCGCGCCGCGGAGGCGGCGTCATGAAACGCTTGCTGAAGCAACTTCTTGTCGCAGCGCTGCTGCCGCTGTCGCTCGGTGGCTGCATGAGCGGTGGACTGCTGGGCACCGTCGGCCCCGACTACACACCGGAGGCACCGCCGGTCGCGGACCGATGGCATGCCGCGACGCCGTCTCCCGACGCCGGCCAGCCAGTATTGCCGCATCAGGGCGACGCCGCGGATCTGCGGCGCTGGTGGGACCGCTTCGACGACCCGGTGCTGGCGCGGCTGCTCGACGCCGCGCAGAAGGAAAGCGCCAGCGTGTCCGACGCGCGCGCGCGCATCGAACAGTCGCGCAGCGACCTCGTGGGTGCCGGCGTGGCCAGCTTCCCCGACCTTGCACTGAACATCAGCTCCGCCTGCGCCGGCATGAGCTTCGGCTGTCCGGCCCAGTACCGGAAACGGCAGCTGGTCAGCGTCCAGTCGAACTGGGAACTCGACCTGTTCGGCGGCCACGCGCGCCAGCGCGAGGCGACGCAGGCGCAGTTCGATTCCCATCTGGCCGCCTGGCACGACGCCAGGGTGGCCGTGGCGGTGGAAGTGGCCGACGCCTACCTCGGCTACCGCTATTGCCGGATACAGCTGACGCTGGCAGGTGCCGACGTCGAATCGCTGGAGACATCCGCCCGGCTGGCCGACATCGCCGGACGCGCCGGGCTGCAGACGCCGTCCGACGTGGCGCTGGCCCGGGCCAGCGCGGCGGAAAGCGCCAACACGCTGTCGAAACGGACGGCCGACTGCGACCGCGCAGTCAAGGGTCTGGTCGCGCTGACCGGGCTGGATGAAGCCGCACTGAGACAGGAACTGGATGCCGATCCGGCGCGCGCCGCCCGCCTGCCCGCGCCGCCCGCCTTCACGCTCGACGCGCTGCCAGCCAAGGTCGTGCAGCAGCGACCGGATGTCAATGCGGCGGAGCGCGACGTGGCCCAGGCCAGCGCGCAGATCGGCGTCAACGAAGCCGAGCGCTACCCGAAGCTCAGCATCAGCGGCAGCCTGACCGCCAATCCCATCGTTTTCGGTGGCGCCCGGGGCGCCGCCGCCAGCCACTGGGCGATAGGCCCGTCGCTGAGCGTCCCGCTGGTCGACGGCGGCAGACGCATCGCCGATGTCGAGGCGGCGAAGGCGCAATACGCGGCGGCCGTGGTGCGCTATCACGCGACGGTTCGCACCGCGGTCAAGGAAGTGGAGGAGGCGCTGGTACGGCTGGCCAGCGCCAACGAACAGCTGCCGCGCGCCAGGAGTGCGCTGCAGGCCTACCGCATCAGCTTCGAAGCCGCGAACACACGCCATCAGGCCGGACTGGGCAGCCTGCTCGATGCCGAATCGGCGCGCCGCGCGCTGCTGTCGGCCGAAGCGTCGCTGGCCGAACTGGAACAGGAAAGGGTCAGCGCGTGGATCGCGCTGTACCGCGCCGCAGGCGGCAGCTGGCCCGACTCCGCCGGCACACCGGACGCAGCAACCGCACGCACGCAGGGCCCCGCCGTCGCGGCGGCCCCCTCTCGCATTTCGAATTCCGAGGCAAGTCATGACTAAGCAATTCATCGGCACCGCGACCGGTGCGCTGGCGGTGCTGCTCGCTGTGGGCGTGCTGGGTGGCTGCGGTGGCAGCCACGACGCGGCAACGCCCGCGACCGAAGTCAGCCCGGCGCTCACAGTCGAGGCCATACAGGCCGAGCAGCGCGGCATACCACTGACGCTGGCCGCCAACGGCTCGATCGCCGCCTGGCAGGAAGCCGTCATCGGCGCCGAGGTCGGCGGACTGCGTCTGGCCGAGGTGCGCGCCGAGATCGGCGACCGGGTGAAGAAGGGCCAGACGCTGGCGGTGTTCGCCAGCGAAGGCGTGAGCGCCGACGTGGCGCAGGCCGAAGCCAGTCTGGCCGAAGCCGAGGCCAACCTCGCCGATGCCCGCCAGAACGCCAGCCGCGCGCGCCAGGTGTCGGACAGCGGTGCCCTGAGCGCACAGCAGGTGACGCAGTACCTGACCGGCGAACAGACCGCGCTCGCCCGGGTCAAGCTGGCACAGGCCCAGCTCGACGCGCAGTCGCTGCGGCTGCGCTACACCCGCGTGCGGGCCAGCGACGACGGCGTCGTGTCGGCACGCAGCGCCACGGTGGGCGCGGTGTCGGCGCAGGGCGAGGAGCTGTTCCGCCTGATCCGCCAGAACCGGCTCGAGTGGCGCGCCGAAGTGACCGCTGCGGAACTGTCCGGACTGACGCCGGGCCAGCGCGTGGTCGTCAGCGTGCCCGGCCTGCCCGCCGTGAATGGCCGTCTGCGAGCGGTGTCGCCGACGCTGGACCCGCAGACCCGCAACGCCATGGTCTATGTCGATCTGCCGAAAGCCGCCGAACAGGGCCTGCGGCCCGGCATGTTCGGCCGCGGCGAGATCGCGCGCGGCAGCCGCGGCGGACTGACCGTGCCACAGGAAGCACTGTCGCTGCGCGACGGCTTCAGCTACCTGTTCCGCATCGAAGCCGGCGAAGGCGACCGGGCCAAGGTCAGCCAGGTCAAGGTGGAACTGGGCCAGCGTGCCGGCGACCGGGTCGAGGTGCTGTCCGGCATCGCCGCCGGCGACCGCATCGTGTCGCGCGGCGGCGCCTTCCTCGCCGACGGCGACACCGTCAAGGTCGTGTCGAAATGAACATTTCCGCCTGGTGCATCCGCAACCCGATTCCGGCGCTGATGCTGTTCGTCATGCTCACCTTCGGCGGGCTGGCGAGCTTCATGGTGATGAAGATCCAGAACTTCCCGGATCTGGACCTGCCGACCATCACGGTGAGCGCCGAACTGCCCGGCGCCGCACCCGGCCAGCTGGAAACCGAGGTCGCGCGCAAGATCGAGAACTCGATCGCCACGCTGCAGGGCGTCAAGCACATGACGACCCGGGTGCAGGACGGCGAAGTCACGATCAATGTCGAATTCCGGCTGGAGAAACCGGTGCAGGAGGCGCTCGACGACGTGCGTTCGGCGGTGTCGCGCGTGCGTGCCGACCTGCCGGGCGACCTGCGCGACCCCATCGTCACCAAGCTCGATCTGACCGGCGCACCGATACTGGCCTTCACCGTCAGCTCGCCGCGACTCGACGGCGAGGCACTGTCCTGGTTCGTCGATGACGTGATCACCCGGCGCCTGCTCAGCGTGAGCGGCGTCGGCGCGGTCGACCGCGTGGGCGGCGTCAGCCGCGAAATCGCCATCGCACTCGATCCGGTCAAGCTCCAGGCGCTGGGCGCCAACGCGGCCGACATTTCGCGCCAGCTGCGCCAGGTGCAGCGTGAAAGTCCGGGCGGCCGCACCGATCTGGGCAACGGCGAACAGCCAGTGCGCACGCTGGCCAATGTCGGCTCGGTCGAGGAAATGCGGCGCGTCGAACTGGCGCTGTCCGATGGCAGGCGCATCCGGCTCGATCAGGTCGCCAGCGTCGAGGACACCGTAGCTGAACCGCGTTCGCTGGCGCTGCTCAACGGCAAACCGGTAGTCGGCTTCGAGGTGACGCGCAGCCGCGGCGCGAGCGAACTCGAGGTCGGCATCGGCGTGCAGAAGGCGCTGGCCGACCTGAAGGCGGCGCACCCCGACCTGGAATTCACCGAAGCCTTCAACTTCGTGACGCCGGTGAAGGAGGAATTCAACGGCTCGATGGCGCTGTTGGTGGAAGGCGCGCTGCTGTCGGTGCTGGTGGTCTGGTTCTTTCTGCGCGACGGCCGCGCCACCTTCATTTCGGCGGTCGCGCTGCCGCTGTCGGCGATTCCGGCCTTCATCGGCATGCACCACCTCGGCTTCTCGCTGAACGTGGTGACACTGCTCGCGCTGTCGCTGGTGATCGGCATCCTGGTCGACGACGCCATCGTCGAGGTCGAGAACATCGTGCGCCACCTGCGCATGGGCAAGACGCCGTTCCAGGCGGCGATGGAAGCGGCCGACGAGATCGGCCTCGCGGTGATCGCCACCACCTTCACGTTGATCGCGGTATTCCTGCCGACCGCCTTCATGAGCGGCATCGCCGGCCGCTTCTTCAAACAGTTCGGCTGGACCGCGGCGCTGGCGGTGTTCGCCTCGCTGGTGGTCGCGCGCATGCTGACGCCGATGATGGCGGCCTACATGCTCAAGCCGCAGGACACGCACGAGCGCAAGGACGGCCGCATCATGGCCGGCTACATGAAGTTCGCCGCCTGGTGCCTGCGCAACCGCCTGCTCACCATGATCGGTGCGGCTGCCTTCTTCGCCGCATCGGTCGCACTGATTCCGCTGCTGCCCAAGGGCTTCATGCCGGCCGACGACAATTCGCAGACCCAGGTGTTCATCGAGCTGCCGCCGGGATCGACGCTGGCGTCGACGCGCGACTCGGCCGAGGCGGCGCGCAAGCTGGTGGCCGGCGTGAAGCACGTGCGCAGCATCTACACCACGATAGGCGGCGGCTCGGTGGGCAGCGACCCGCTGGCCGACCTCGGCTCGTCCGACGTGCGCAAGGCCACATTGACCATCCTGCTCGACCAGCGGGACGAGCGCCCGGTGCGCAAGCAGGTGATCGAGCAGGACATCCGCAACGCGCTGCTGGCGCTGCCCGCGGTGCGCACCAAGGTCGGCCTCGGCGGATCGGGCGAGAACTACGTGCTCGCGCTGAGCAGCGACGACCCGCAGGCGCTGGCCGCCGCCGCCCGCGCGGTCGAGCACGACCTGCGGACCATACCGGGGCTGGGCAACATCGCATCCAGCGCCGCGCTGCTGCGCCCGGAAGTGGCCGTGCGCACCGATTTCGCGCGGGCCGCCGATCTCGGCGTCACCACCGCCGCGATCGGCGAGACGCTGCGCGTGGCCACGGTCGGCGACTACGACTTCGATCTGCCCAAGCTCAACCTCGCGCAGCGCCAGGTGCCGGTGGTGGTCAAGCTGGCCGACGGCGGACGACGCGACCTGTCGGTGCTCGAACGCCTCACCGTGCCGTCGAACAAGTCCGGCGCCGGGCCGGTGCTGCTGGGCCAGGTCGCGCAGCTCGAACTGTCGAGCGGACCGGCGGTGATCGACCGCTACGACCGCTCGCGCAACATCAACTTCGAGGTCGAGCTGTCGAGCGTGCCGCTGGGCGAGGTGACCGAGGCTGTGCAGCAGCTGCCCAGCATCCGCAACCTGCCGTCGACGGTGCGCCAGCTCAACATCGGCGATGCCGAGATCATGGACGAGCTGTTCACCAGCTTCGGCCTCGCGATGCTGACCGGCGTGCTGTGCATCTTCATCGTGCTGGTGCTGCTGTTCCGCGACTTCCTGCAGCCGATCACCATTCTGGCCGCGCTGCCGCTGTCGCTCGGCGGCGCCTTCGTCGCGCTGCTGCTGACCGGCAAGAGCTTCTCGATGCCGTCGCTGATCGGCCTGATCATGCTGATGGGCATCGCCACGAAGAACTCCATCCTGCTGGTGGAGTACGCCATCGTCGCCCGACGCGACCACGGGCTGAGCCGCTTCGACGCGCTGCTCGATGCCTGCCACAAGCGGGCGCGCCCCATCGTCATGACCACCATCGCGATGGGCGCCGGCATGATGCCGATCGCGCTCGGCCTGGGCACCGCCGACACCTCGTTCCGCAGCCCGATGGCGATCGCGGTCATCGGCGGACTGATGACCTCGACCTTCCTCAGCCTGCTGGTAATTCCGGTGGTCTACACCTACATGGACGACTTCGAGCACGGCGCCCAGCGCTTCCTGCGCTGGCTGTCCGGCCTGCTGACCCGGCGGCGCGCAGCGCCCTGACGCGCAACGCACCGGCCGGTGCAGGACGGCCGCGTCAGAGCGTCCAGCTCCAGGCGACGCCGAGCATGTCCTCCTTCAGGTGGAGGTTGGCTTCGCCGCCGCCGAATCCGGGCGGAAAGCCGGGCGGGATCGAATTCGATCCGTGAACCGTGTTGCGGAAGGCGTGGGCGTAGGCGAGGCTCAGTTCGCCGTTCGGCGTGACTTTCCAGGTTGCGCCCAAGGTGAGGTGATCCTGCACCACGCCCGGCGCGAGGATGTTGAACAGCGTTTCGCGGCGCGGCACCGGGTTGTCGCTGTGGCTGTAGCCGACACGCAGCGTCAGGTCCGGGCTGAAGTCGTAGCGGACGCCCAGCTTGACCACGGTCACGTCGCGCCAGCCGAAGCCGGCGCCGTTCGACGAACCGAGTGCATTGCCGGTGAACAGGTAGGCCAGCGGATTGCCGACCGAATCCACGTCGCTGTACCTGATCTCCTGCAGTTCGGCCGCCAGCGTCAGCGCCGGCAGCGCCTTCCAGGCGGCCCCCGCGCTCCAGCTTTCCGGAACGTCGAAACCGCCGCCTTCGGCGAACAGCCCCTTGTACCTGTCGAAGCCGTCGGTCCTGATCTTCGATGACCAGCTCGCGCCGAGCGTCAGCGTGTCCGTCACCTGCCCGGTCCAGCCCAGGCGCAGGCCCCAGCCGATCGAGGTGTCGGTGCCGCGGTTGGTCAGCCGGTTCGGATAGGCGCTGGCCGGTGCAAAGCCGCCCAGCCCCTTCGCTTCGAAGCGCTGCCAG
>DATCUL010000056.1:0-4314 GCA_036567405.1 Methyloversatilis sp.
CTCCCGCGCCTTGTCGAGCACTCTCGACGCAAGCACCAGATCCTGTATCCCCATGCCCTGAGATTCGAACAATGTGATGTCCTCGTCGCTTCGGCGACCCGGCCGCATGCCGGTCAGCAATTCGCCCATCTCGACCATGCCGTATTCGGACAGCCGCCCTTTTTCGAGCGCGGGCAACAGATCGCCGGATTCGCGCAGCGCGGTTGCACGGGAATCGACCGCGACCACGGCAGCCCGGCGAATCACGGCCTCATCGATCTCGCGCCGTATCAATGCGTTCGAACCGGCTGCTGTCACGTGGGAACCGGCCTTCAGCCAGCTACCTTCGAACAGCGGTTCGGTCGCCGTGGTGATGGTAACGACGATATCGGCCTCACGAACCATCGACTCGGCACTGTCGGCAGGGCGGATGCGGCAGCCCAGGCGAGCCGACTGTTCGACACAGAAGGTCTCCAGTTTGTCGCGCTTGCGCGCGAACACCTGTATTTCATCGAGCGGCCGTACTGCACACAGCGCCTCGATCTGGCTGCGCGCCTGCCAGCCGGATCCGAAAACGCCGGCCACTCGCGACGTCTCGCGCGACAGCTCACGCGCCGCCAGTCCGCCCATGGCGCCAGTGCGCATCATGCCCAGGAAATCGGCCTCGAGCACGGCCAGCGCCCTCCCCGTGGCGACGTCGAACAGATGTACCCAGAAGCGCGCGGCTTCACGACTGGTCGTATAGCTCTTGTAACCCATCACGCCGAGCGGCAGTACCGCACCATGCAGGATGTGCAGTGCCGACGACGGAGTGCGGCTGCGCGCGCGCGGCGTATCGATCGCCTCGCCCGATGCATGCCAGCGGTGTGCATCCTCAACGGCCGCCAGCGCATCCGCCATCGTCAGCACCTGCCTGACGTCGCCTTCGGTGAGATAGAGCGCCATTCCGCTTACTGGACCGGATAGTCGGCTGGCTTGCTGCGCGAGCCGAAGTACTTGCCAACCGCAAGTACGAACAGCGCGCCGACGACGCCTGCGCCGTAGTGAAAGGCGGCCTTCACCGCAGGCAGCGACGTGGCTCCTTCGGCCTCCTCGTACGGCACATAGCCGGCCAGTGCCGGGTCGGCCACCGCCATCGTGCCGGCGATCCAGCCGAGCAGCATGCCACCGACCGTGATGATGACGGGGAAGCGGCTCATCAGGCCAAGTACCAGCTGGCTGCCCCATACGATGATGGGAATCGAAACCAGCAGGCCGAAGATCACCAGCGGCAGTTGGTGATCGCCGCCCGCACCGTGCGCCGCGCCGGCGATCGCGATCACGTTGTCCACGCTCATCACGAGGTCGGCAACGATGACCGTCTTGACCGCAGCCCATAGCTTGTCGCTCGACTGGATGCCGGCATGCTCGTCCTCGTCCTCCGGCACCAGCAGCTTGATGCCGATCCACAGCAGCAGCAACGCCCCGACCAGCTTCAGGAAGGGCAGCTTCAGCAGGGTCAGCGCGAACATGATCAGGATGACGCGCAACAGCACGGCGCCAGCGGTGCCCCACAGGATGCCGAGCTTGCGCTGTGCCGGCGGCAGCTTGCGGCACGCCAGCGCGATCACCACCGCATTGTCGCCACCGAGCAGGATGTCGATCATGATGATCTGACCGACAGCAAGCCAGAATTCGGGAGAAGTCAGATCCATCTGGGCGTATTCGGAAAGCGAAAGCGCGGATTCTACCGGTGCAGCCGGGCAGCGCGCAGAAATGAAAAGGGCCACCGCCGAAGCAGTGGCCCCACCGTCAGCATCGACGGATCAGTGCATCAACCTCAGAGCAGGCCCTTGAGCAGCTTGGCCATTTCCGACGGGTTGCGCGTCACGGTGAAGCCGCACTCCTCCATGATGGCGAGCTTGGCATCGGCCGTATCCGCACCGCCGGAGATCAGCGCACCGGCATGACCCATGCGCTTGCCGGCCGGGGCGGTGACACCGGCGATGAAGCCGACGATCGGCTTCTTCATGTTGGCCTTGCACCAGTAGGCCGCTTCGGCTTCGTCCGGCCCACCGATTTCGCCAATCATGATGACCGCGTCGGTATCCGGATCATCGTTGAACATGCGCATCACGTCGATGTGCTTCAGTCCGTTGATCGGATCACCGCCGATACCCACTGCACTCGACTGGCCGAGACCGATTTCGCTCAGCTGACCGACCGCTTCATAGGTCAGCGTACCGGAGCGGCTGACCACGCCGATGCGGCCCTTCTTGTGGATGTGACCCGGCATGATGCCGATCTTGATTTCGTCCGGCGTGATCAGCCCCGGGCAGTTCGGGCCGAGCAGCAGCGTCTTCTTGCCGCCGGCAGCTTCCTTGGCCTTCATCTTGTTGCGCACCATCAGCATGTCACGCACCGGGATGCCTTCGGTGATGCAGATCACCAGATCGAGGTCGGCTTCGACGGCTTCCCAGATGGCTGCCGCCGCGCCCGGGGGCGGCACATAGACGACCGAAACCGTGGCACCGGTCGCCGCTTTCGCGTCGGCGACGGTGGCATGGATCGGAATGCCTTCGAAATCCTCGCCGGCCTTCTTCGGATTGACGCCTGCGACGAAGCAGTTCGCGCCATTCGCGTAATCGCGGCACATGCGGGTATGGAACTGGCCGGTCTTGCCGGTGATGCCCTGCGTGATGACGCGGGTGTCCTTGTTGATCAGAATCGACATGTCTGTTTTCCCCTCAGTGTCCGGCCACGGCGGAAACGATCTTCTGTGCCGCATCCGCCATGCTGTCGGCCGTGATGATGGGCAGACCCGAATCAGCCAGTATCTGCTTGCCCAGTTGCTCGTTGGTACCCTTCATGCGCACCACCAGCGGCACCGTCAGATGCACTTCGCGCGCCGCCGCGACCACGCCGGTAGCGATGGTGTCGCAACGCATGATGCCGCCGAAGATGTTGACCAGGATGCCGCGCACGTTCGGGTTGCGCAGCATGATCTTGAACGCCTCGGTCACCTTCTCGGTGGTGGCACCGCCGCCCACGTCGAGGAAGTTGGCCGGCTCGGCACCGTACAGCTTGATCACGTCCATCGTGGCCATGGCCAGACCTGCACCGTTGACCAGACAGCCGATGTTGCCGTCCAGCGACACGTACGAAAGATCGAACTTCGAGGCTTCGATTTCGGCCGGATCCTCTTCGTCCAGGTCGCGGTAGGCCACGATGTCCTCGTGACGGTAGAGCGCGTTCGAATCGAAGTTGAACTTGGCGTCCAGCGCCTTGATGTTGCCGTTGCCCTCGAGGATCAGCGGATTGATTTCCGCCAGCGAGGCATCGGTTTCCATGTAGCAGGTGTAGAGCTTCTTGAAGGTGTCGATCGCCTGCGCCTGCGACCCAGCGGGGACGCCAATGCCGTCGGCCAGTTCCTTCGCCTGCGCATCGGTCATGCCGACCAGCGGGTCAACGAACACCTTGATGATCTTTTCCGGCGTGTTGTGGGCGACTTCCTCGATGTCCATGCCGCCTTCCGACGAGGCCATCATGGCAACCTTCTGCGTCGCGCGATCGGTCAGCGCTGCGACGTAGTATTCCTTCTTGATGTCGGCACCTTCCTCGATCAGCAGGCGACGGACCTTCTGGCCTTCCGGCCCGGTCTGATGGGTCACCAGCTGCATGCCCATGATCTGCTTCGCGAAATCGCGTACTTCGTCGAGCGACTTCGCCACCTTGACGCCGCCGCCCTTGCCGCGGCCACCGGCGTGAATCTGCGCCTTGACCACCCAGACCTTGCCGCCCAGCGATTCCGCTGCGGCAACAGCCTGATCAACATCGAAACAGGGCACGCCCCGCGGTGTAACCACACCAAAACGGCGCAGTACTTCCTTCGCCTGATACTCATGGATCTTCATGCGTATTCCTCGCCTTGTTGTCTGCACAGGATGGTGAAACGCCCGCTTCGGGCTCCGGCCCTCGCAAGTCTTGTTTGCGTCCGCTCACCTGAAGGCCAGCGATACGGCGAACCGGCATGCAGACCGGATCGCATAATCCATAATTATACAGTGCATTTCGCTGCACTGCAGCGAGCTGTATTCACTCAACAGGCGGCACGATACACACTTCGAGCGCCGTCACACCGTGAACGCTGGCGCTGACCCGGTCGCCCGGCTGCAGCGCCGCCACGCCGGCCGGCGTACCAGTGAACAACAGGTCGCCGGCACGCAGCTCAACCAGCACCGACAAGCGTTGTATCAATGCATCAACGTCGAGAATCATGTCGGCCAGATCACCTTGCTGGCGCAATTGTCCGTTAACCGAGAGCGCGATGCGCCCGCTGCGCGGATGACCACACAT
>DATCUL010000057.1:0-2267 GCA_036567405.1 Methyloversatilis sp.
GTCGGGCCGGCAGGCGGGCGCGTCGCTATCGCACTGATTCGAAGCCGGCTTTGGGCGGTGCACCGGCTTGGCATCATTCCTGCTGAAGCGGATGCAGAGCCGTCGCAAGCGACGGAGGCCATGACGGAATGAGAGGTGTGCAATGGATGCCCGTGTATCCGCCAAGATCCAGGACGTGTTCGAAGAACCCGCCTGCGAGCACAACCAGAACAAGTCGGCCAAGGAAAAGAAGAAGGGCTGCACCAAGCAGCTGTCGCCCGGTGCGGCCGCCGGTGGCTGCGCCTTCGACGGCGCCAAGGTCGCGCTGCAGCCGATCGTTGACGTCGCCCACCTGGTGCATGGCCCGATCGCCTGCGAAGGCAACTCGTGGGACAACCGCAATTCCTCGTCCAGCACCTCGCGCCTGTATCGCACCGGCTTCACCACCGACATCAACGAACTGGATGTCGTCTACGGCGGCGAGAAGCGTCTGTTCAGGTCGGTGCGCGAAATCATCGAGAAGTACGACCCGCCGGCGGTATTCGTCTATCAGACCTGCGTCACCGCGCTGATCGGCGACGACATCGAGGCGGTGTGCAAACGCGCCAGCGAGAAGTTCGGCAAGCCGGTCATTCCGGTGAACGCGCCCGGCTTCGTCGGGCCGAAGAATCTCGGCAACAAGCTTGGTGCCGAAGCGCTGCTCGACTACGTGATCGGCACCGAAGAGCCGGACTTCGTCACGCCCTACGACATCAACATCATCGGCGAATACAACCTGGCCGGCGAGCTGTGGCAGATCAAGCCGCTGCTCGACGCGCTCGGCGTGCGCATCCTGTCCTGCATTTCGGGCGACGGCCGCTATCGCGAGGTCGCCTACAGCCACCGCGCGAAGGCGGCGATGATGGTGTGCTCGAAGTCGATGATCAACATCGCGCGCAAGATGGAAGAGCGTTACGACATCCCCTTCTTCGAGGGCTCGTTCTACGGCATCGGCGACATGTCGGAAACGCTGCGCGAGATTGCCCGCCTGCTGGTGGAGAAGGGCGCGCCGGAGGCGCTGAAGGCACGCACCGAAGCGCTGATCGCGGTCGAGGAAAGGCGTGCCTTCGAGCGCATCGCCGCCTACCGGCCGCGGCTCGAAGGCAAGAAGGTGCTGCTGATCACCGGCGGCGTGAAGAGCTGGTCGGTGGTGGCCGCGCTGCAGGAGGCCGGGCTGGAAATCGTCGGCACCAGCGTCAAGAAATCGACCAGGGAAGACAAGGAAAAGATCAAGGAGCTGATGGGCCAGGACGCCCACATGATCGACGACATGACGCCGCGCGAGATGTACGCGATGCTCAGGGAAGCGCGTGCCGACATCATGCTGTCCGGCGGCCGCAGCCAGTTTGTCGCGCTGAAGGCCAAGATGCCCTGGCTGGACATCAACCAGGAGCGCCACCACGCCTACGCCGGTTACGAGGGCATGGTCGATCTGGTACGCGAGATCGACAAGGCGCTCTACAACCCGATCTGGGAGCAGGTGCGCAAGCCCGCTCCGTGGGATGTCGCGGCCGACGCCGCCTGAACGGGGAACGCGAGCCATGGCCACCGTCGTCGATTCGAAGAAGGCGTGCACCGTCAATCCGCTGAAGATGAGCCAGCCGCTGGGCGCGTGCTATGCCTTCATGGGTCTGGACAACTGCATGCCCATGATGCACGGCTCGCAGGGTTGCACGTCGTTCGGACTGGTGCTGCTGGTGCGCCACTTCAAGGAAGCCATCCCGATGCAGACCACCGCGATGAACGAGGTCAGCACCATCCTCGGCGGCCTGGAGAACATCGAGCAGGCCATCCTCAACATCAAGAAGCGCGCCAATCCGTCGCTGATCGCCATCGCCTCGACCGGACTCACCGAAACCAAGGGTGACGACGTCGACGGCTACCTGAACCTGATCCGGAAGAAGCACGGTGAAACGCTGGCCGGCACCGACATCGTTTACGTATCGACGCCGGACTATGTCGGCGCCTTCGAGGACGGCTGGGGCAAGGCGGTGCTGGCCGTGGTCGACGCCTTCGCGCAGCCCTGTGCGGAGCGCGACGATCGGCTCGTGAACCTGCTGCCCGGTGCGCACCTGACGCCGGCCGACATCGACGAACTGCGCGAAATGATCGAGGCGTTCGGGCTGCAGGTCCGCGTGCTGCCCGACGTCTCCGGATCGATGGACGGCCACATTCCGGACAATTTCACGCCGACCACGCTCGGTGGCACCACGCCGGATGCGCTGCGCCGACTCGGCGCGGCCAAGGCC
>DATCUL010000058.1:0-4132 GCA_036567405.1 Methyloversatilis sp.
CGTTGCGTCGGCTTGCGTGAAAGGGTCGAAAATGACCGGCAGCCGGTCGGCGGCGATGCCGATGCCGGTGTCCTCGACCGCGAAATGCAGCATCTTGCCGCGCATCTGCACCCGGATGGTCACGCTGCCCACCTGCGTGAACTTGATGGCGTTGCCGACCAGATTGATCAGCACCTGGCGGATGCGCATGGCGTCGCCGCGGAAGTAGCGGCCGAGCCCGGGCTCCAGCTCCACCGACAGCGTCAGCCCCCTGGTGCTGGCTTCGCCTGCCAGCCCGCTGGTCAGCTGGGACATCAGGTCCTGAAGATCGAAGTCGAGCACTTCGAGTTCGACGGCGCCGCGTTCGAGCTTGGCCGAATCGAGGATGTCGTTGAGCAGGCGCAACAGCGAGCGGGCGGAGCTGCTGACGATGCCGAGCTGGCGGTGCTGTTCGGGCTTGAGGTCGGCTGCCAGCAGCACGTCGGTGAAACCGATGACGGCGTTCATCGGCGTGCGGATTTCATGGCTCATGCTGGCCAGGAAGGCCGACTTCGAGGCGGCGGCGAGTTCGGCGCGTTCCTTGGCGGCACGCAGTTCGAGTTCCATTTCGTGACGCTGCGTGATGTCGAGGATGACGCCGTCGATCCAAGCGACCGCGCCGTTCTCGTCGAACACCGCGCAGCCGTTTTCCCACATCCAGCGCGTGCTGCCGTCGCGGTGCGTGATGCGGTACTCGATGACGAAGGGCCGGCGTTCCCGGACCGAGGCGCGCACTTCCTCCCAGTTGCGTATCTCGTCTTCCGGAAAGGTGATCTCGGCCAGATTGATGCTCGCCGCCTCGCCCAGGAACTCGTCCGGCGCATAGCCGGTGAGGTCCTGCACCGCGTCGCTCACGAACAGCATCGTCCAGTGCTCGTCCATCAGGCAGCGGTAGGCGATGCCCGGAATGTTCGAGATGAGCGAGCGGTACTGGCGTTCGTTGTTGCGCAGCGCGAGTTCCATCTCCTTGCTGTGCGAGATGTCGGTGACGTAGCCGACAAACAGGCTCTCGTTGCCGATCTGCGTGTGACCGACCGACAGGCGCAGCGGCAGCAGGCTGCCGTCGCGCCGCAGACCGCTGATTTCGCGCCCGTGGCGCGGCAGAGCGAGCTGTCCGCTCAGGCGGAAATCATGCAGATACTTGAGGTAGAGCGTTCTGTAGGGCTCGGGCAGCAGTTCGCCCACACTGCGACCGATCAGTTCCTCGGCACGCCAGCCGAAGAGGCGTTCGGCCGACGGATTGACGGCCTGCACCACGCCCATGCTGTCGATGGTGATCACGCCGTCGATTGACGTGGACATCACGGCGCGCAGGCGCGATTCGCTGCTGCTCAGTTCGCTGACCAGTGCGCTGTAGCGCAGGATCGCGTTGCCGCCCAGGGTGGCGCCGGTCAGCAGCACGATGCCCATGGTGATCATGACGCCGAGGAACATCGGGTCGGTCGCCGAAGTACCGGTTGCAAGCTCGGCCGTGCCGATGAAGCGTGCCGCCGCCATGCCGGTATAGTGCATCGCGGCAATCGCCAGCCCCATCAGCGTGCCGCTGATCAGAACCCGCACCGGCGACGACACACGGTCGGCGTGTCTCGACAGCCATGTCTTCACGCCGAGGGCCAGCGTGGCCAGCGCGATCGCCAGCGCGATGGACAGCGCGAACAGCAGCGGGTCGTAACGCAGCACCGGCATCATCTGCATGGCCGCCATGCCCGAGTAGTGCATTGCCCCGATGCCGCCACCGACCAGCACGCCACCCGACAGCAGCTGGCGCCGGGTGACCAGCGGGCGTGTCAGCAGCGACATCGCCGCCACCGAAGCCAGCACGCTGGGCAGCATCGACAGCAGCGTGAGCCCGAAGTCGTACCGCACGGTGACGCACAGGTCGAAGGCCAGCATCCCGATGAAGTGCATCGCCCACACGCCGCCGCCGAGCGCGAATGCGCCGCTGAGCAGCATGATCCGGCGCGTCTGGACATTGCTCGCCCGCTGCACCTGCCCAACGGTGAACAGCGCCATGCACGAGGCGAAGATCGCCACGGTGAGCGAAAGCACCACCAGGCCCGTCGAATGGGTAGTGGCCAGCAGCTGGACCGAATCGGCTGGCTCGAGCAGAAAGAAGGAGGACAACAACGTGTACTGAACTCTTCAGATAAATGATCCGGCGGATCGTGACTTCTTTTACGACGACGCGCCGTTTCATCTGAACAGACGACACACAAATATACGAGAAACCAGCGACTCCACCCGCCGGACTCCGCGACGCCCTTGTGCCCCCGTCGAAATCCGCGATGCCCTTATGCCCCACCGAATTCCGCGATGCCCTGTGCCCCCGCCAAAATCGGCGATGCCCCTGTAGGAGCGAGCCCCGCTCGCGATTCCCCACGGCAATCCCGCGCCTACCGCCGATCCGCGCCCGCATCGCGACCATGGGTCGCTCCTACAAAAACCGCCCCCTCGCCACAATCCGCAATGCCCTTGTGCCCGTTGCCAAAAGCCGCGACGCCCTTGTCCCCCCGCCAAAATCGGCGATGCCTCTGTAGGAGCGAGCCCCGCTCGCGATCCCCCGCGTCAATCCCGCGCCTGCCGCCAATCCGCGCCCGCATCGCGACCATGGGTCGCGCCTACGAAAACCGCGCCCGGCGAAAACCCGGCTTTCCCGATAACCGATCAGAGCCAGACTGCGTCCCAGTGCGGGTAGTCGGCGACATGTTCGACCAACCCCGAACGCACCGGATTGGCAATGATGTAACGCGCTACCTGCCTCACATCCTGCTCCGCCCGCAGGGCACGATCGTGAAATCCCTTCTGCCAGACGGCGTGCCCGATGAGGCGTGCGCTCGAGGATTTGACCTTCTGTACGACACGGGACATGGACCTGCCCGCGCCCAGCACGAACAGCCAGTGCAGGTGGTCGGGCATCAATACGAATGCAAGCGTGTCGGAATCCCGCAGGGCGTCGGACTTCATCAGGGTGCGGATCACCGCACGGGCATGCCGGATATCGAGGAACTGCAGTTCCCGGTCGAGTGCAGTGGTGGTGACATGGTAGATCTGGCCCGGTATGGACGTCCGGCCACGACGAAGGCGATGCGCGTAGTAGCCGTTTGTCATCAACGGAGGCTACGACATGACGCGCTGGCGAGCAATACGAAATTTAACGTGGGGAATCGCGAGCGGGGCTCGCTCCTACAGGAGGGCGTGGATTTCATCCGGGCCATCGCGGATTTCGACGGGGCACAGGGGCGTCGCGAAGTTCGACGGGGCATCGCGAATCCGGTTGCGTTCGGATCAATTGAGCACTGCCCGGTTGCGGCCGGACTCCTTGGCCTGGTAAAGGCGCATGTCCGCGGCGCGGAACATCTGTGCGATGTCGTCGTTGGCCGCATCGACGAAGGCGCCGCCGACCGAGGTGGTCACGATGCCCCATTCGGTGTTCCGTTCGTGCGGAATGCCGGTGCCGCGCACGGCCTCGAGCACGCCGTCGGCCATCCTGCGGTATGCCTGTTCCGACGCGACCGGAATCACCACGGCGAATTCCTCGCCGCCGTAGCGCGCGGCGAACGCGTCCTTCGCGTGACCGTCCGAACTGAAGGCGTCGACCACGGTGCGCACCGCACCGGCGACGGCGCGCAGGCAGTCGTCGCCGGCCAGATGGCCGTAGTGGTCGTTGTATTTCTTGAAATGGTCGATATCGAGCATCAGCAGCGCGAATGACGCGCCGCTGCGCACCGCTTCCGACCACGCCATGTCCAGCGTCAGATCCATGTAGCGGCGGTTGCACAGCCCGGTCAGGCCGTCGCGGCTGGCCTGTTCCTTCAGCATCCGGTTGGCCTGCGACAGGCGCGAACGCAGGGCGGCGATCCGCGCCATCGCCTTCATCTTCGCCTGCAGCACCGCTTCGGGCACGGATTTGGCCATGAAGTCGTCGCCGCCGGCCTCGATCGCCGTGATCAGGTTTTCCTGCGTGTCGGAAGCGGTCAGAAAGAGGATGGGCGTCCATGCCCAGTCCTGCGTTGCCTCGATCGCCCGGATGCGCGCGGACGCCTCGAAGCCGTTCATGACCGGCATCTCGATGTCCATCAGGATCAGATCGGGTCCCCACTCGGCGAATTTCGCC
>DATCUL010000059.1:0-11838 GCA_036567405.1 Methyloversatilis sp.
GGCAAAACGGCACCGGAAACAATCACGCGGCGAACCCGCAAAGGCGCCGCCGCGTACCTGGGCGACACCCGCAGGCGTCGCCCGAAACCTTCAGATCAGACCTTCTCGACCTGCGAAAACTCGAGCTCGACCGGCGTCGCACGACCGAAGATGGTCACCGACACGTGCAGGCGGCTCTTGTCGTAATTCACGCTTTCCACCGAACCATTGAAATCGGTGAACGGACCTTCCTTGACCCGGACCAGCTCGCCCACTTCGAACAGCACCTTCGGACGAGGCTTTTCGACCCCTTCCTGCATCTGCTGCATGATCTTGTCGACTTCCTTCTCGGAAATCGGAGTCGGCTTGTTGGCGCTGCCGCCGACAAAACCGGTTACCTTGGGCGTGCTCTTGACGAGGTGCCAGCTGTCCTCGTCCATATCCATCTCGACCAGCACGTAGCCGGGGAAGAACTTGCGTTCGGACACGGCTTTCTGTCCGCCGCGCATTTCGACGACTTCCTCGACCGGCACGAGGATCTGACCGAACTTGTCCTGCATCCCGGAGCGTGCAATGCGCTCGACGAGCGCGCGCTGCACCGATTTCTCGAAACCGGAATAGGCGTGTACCACGTACCAACGCTTGCTCATGATCTTTTCCAGCCCAGTATCAGGTCGTACAACACCCACTCGAGGCTCTTGTCGGTCACCCAGAGGAAGAGTGCCATCACAACCACAAAACCAAACACGATGGCCGTCGTCTGAATGGTTTCCTTGCGGCTGGGCCAGGCAACCTTCTTCGCTTCGACCACCGACTCGTTGGCAAATACGATGAAGCGACGCCCCGGATCCGTATACCAGGCGACCGCAACACCCGCGGCCAGACCGGCAACCACGGACAGCACGCGCACCGCCATTATCTGGTCGGAAAGAACGTAAAAGCCGGCCACCCCTGCTATCAGCAGGGCAATGGCCAGCGCAAACTTCAACTGGTCGGTCATGAATGTCCGGAAGTGCGCTTGCACTCCGCAAAATTACCCGGCCTGATCACCGGAGTGGCAGGGGCAGAGGGAATCGAACCCCCAACCTTCGGTTTTGGAGACCGACGCTCTGCCAATTGAGCTATGCCCCTGCAAAACAAACCCGGGTGGCTCACGCAACCCGGGGCACACCAACTTAAGCGATGATCTTGGCAACCACACCGGCACCGACCGTACGACCGCCTTCGCGGATCGCAAAGCGCAGGCCTTCTTCCATCGCGATCGGCGCAATCAGCTTGACCGTGATCGAAACGTTGTCGCCCGGCATCACCATCTCCGTGCCTTCCGGCAGTTCGATCGAGCCCGTAACGTCCGTCGTCCGGAAGTAGAACTGCGGACGATAACCGTTGAAGAACGGCGTGTGACGACCACCTTCGTCCTTCGACAGCACGTAGATCTCGGCCGTGAAGTGCGTGTGCGGCTTGATCGAGCCCGGCTTGGCCAGAACCTGACCACGCTCAACGTCTTCACGCTTCGTACCGCGCAGCAGCACACCCACGTTGTCGCCCGCCTGACCCTGGTCCAGCAGCTTGCGGAACATTTCAACGCCGGTACACGTCGTCTTGACCGTATCCTTGATACCGACGATTTCGATTTCCTCACCAACCTTCACGATGCCGCGCTCGATACGGCCCGTCACCACCGTGCCGCGACCCGAGATCGAGAACACGTCTTCGATCGGCATCAGGAAGGCGCCGTCAATGGCACGTTCCGGCGTCGGGATGTAGCTGTCCAGTGCGTCAGCCAGGCGGAAGATCGATGCTTCGCCGATCTCGCTCTGGTCGCCTTCCAGCGCCTTGAGCGCCGAACCCTGGATGATGGGGATGTCGTCGCCCGGGAAGTCGTACTTGCTCAGCAGTTCGCGCACTTCCATTTCGACCAGCTCGAGCAGTTCGGCGTCGTCGACCATGTCGCATTTGTTCAGGAACACGACGATGTACGGCACACCGACCTGACGGGCCAGCAGGATGTGCTCGCGCGTCTGCGGCATCGGGCCGTCAGCGGCCGAGCACACCAGAATCGCGCCGTCCATCTGCGCTGCACCCGTGATCATGTTCTTCACGTAGTCGGCGTGACCCGGGCAATCAACGTGTGCGTAGTGGCGCGTCGCCGTCTCGTACTCCACGTGCGCGGTGTTGATCGTGATCCCGCGTGCCTTCTCTTCCGGCGCTGCGTCGATCTGGTCGTACGCCTTCGCCTCGCCACCGAACTTCTTCGACAGGATCGTCGTGATCGCCGCCGTCAGCGTCGTCTTGCCATGATCCACGTGACCAATCGTCCCCACGTTCACGTGCGGCTTGGTGCGTTCAAACTTTCCCTTTGCCATTTCCTAACCCCTAAATCCTAAAATGCTCACTTCTTGTTGATGATGGCGTCAGCGACATTCTTGGGCGCTTCGGCGTAATGCTTGAATTCCATCGAGTAGGTCGCACGACCCTGGCTCAGCGAGCGCAGCGTGGTCGAGTAACCGAACATGGCGGCCAGCGGAACTTCGGCCTTGATGGCCTTGATCCCACCTGGCAGGTCTTCCATGCCCTGGACGATGCCACGGCGACCCGACAGGTCGCCCATGACATTGCCCATGTAGTCTTCCGGCGTTTCCACCTCGACTGCCATCATCGGCTCGAGCAGCACCGGATTGGCCTTGCGCATCGCATCCTTGAAGGCCATCGAAGCAGCCATCTTGAACGCGTTTTCGTTCGAATCCACGTCGTGGTACGAACCATCGAACAGAGTGACCTTCACGTCGACCACCGGGAAACCGGCCAGAACGCCGTTCGGCAGCGTTTCTTGAAGACCCTTGTCCACGGCGGGGATGAATTCGCGCGGCACGGTACCACCCTTGATCGCATCGACGAACTCGTAACCCTTGCCCGCTTCGTTCGGCTCGAGCTTGATCCAGACATGGCCGTACTGACCGCGACCACCAGATTGCTTGACGAACTTGCCTTCCTGCTCAACCGCCTTGCGCACCGCTTCGCGATAGGCAACCTGCGGCGCACCGACGTTTGCCTCAACGCCGAACTCACGCTTCATACGGTCAACAATGATTTCGAGGTGCAACTCACCCATACCCGAAATCACGGTCTGACCCGATTCTTCGTCGGTACGGACACGGAACGACGGATCCTCCTGAGCCAGACGACCGAGTGCCAGACCCATCTTTTCCTGGTCACCCTTGGTCTTCGGCTCGACCGCAACGTGAATCACCGGCTCAGGGAATTCCATGCGCTCCAGCGTCACTTCATGATCCGGGTCGCACAGCGTCTCGCCGGTCGTCACAGACGACAGGCCAATCGCAGCGGCGATGTCACCGGCACGGACTTCCTCGATTTCCTGACGATCGTTGGCGTGCATCTGCACCAGACGACCAATACGCTCCTTCTTGCCCTTGATCGGGTTGTATACCGTATCACCCGATTTGAGCACACCGGAATACACGCGAATGAAGGTCAGCTGGCCAACGTACTTGTCCGACATCAGCTTGAAGGCGAGCGCCGAGAACTTCTCGTCATCAGCCGCGCGACGTTCAACGGTCTTGTCATCTTCATCCACACCCTTGACCGGCGGAATATCGACCGGCGACGGAAGGAAGTCGATGACCGCATCCAGCATGCGCTGCACGCCCTTGTTCTTAAATGCGGTACCGCAGAGCATCGGCTGGATCTCACCGGCGATCGTACGGTTGCGCAGACCGAGAATGATGTCTTTCTCGTCCAGATCGCCGTTTTCGAGGTAGCGATTCATCAGCTCTTCGCTGGATTCAGCGGCAGCCTCAACCATCTTCTCGCGCCACTCTGCGCAAGCACCCTCGAGTTCTGCCGGAATGTCTTCGTAAGTGAACTTGATACCCTGGGACGCCTCATCCCAGAGAATGGCCTTCATCTTGATGAGGTCGACCACACCCTTGAAATTCTCTTCCGCGCCGATCGGCACCACGACGGGCACCGGATTGGCGTGGAGACGCGTCTTCAACTGATCATAGACCTTGAAGAAGTTGGCGCCGGTACGGTCCATCTTGTTCACGAAAGCAAGGCGCGGAACACCGTACTTGTTGGCCTGACGCCACACGGTTTCCGACTGCGGCTGCACGCCACCCACGGCGCAATACACCATGCAAGCACCGTCGAGAACGCGCATTGAACGCTCGACTTCAATCGTGAAGTCAACGTGCCCCGGCGTATCGATGATGTTGATGCGATGCTCGGGGTAGTCGCCGCCCATGCCCTTCCAGAAGGTCGTCACGGCAGCGGACGTGATGGTGATGCCGCGCTCCTGCTCCTGCTCCATCCAGTCAGTCGTGGCGGCGCCATCATGCACCTCGCCAAGCTTGTGATTGACGCCGGTGTAGAAAAGAATGCGCTCGGTCGTCGTCGTCTTGCCGGCGTCGATGTGAGCTGAAATACCGATATTCCGGTAGCGCTCGATCGGTGTCTTGCGTGCCACGATACTGTCCTTTGAAACAAGAGGCCGCCACAAGTGGCGGCCGTTCGGTTAAGCGAGATTGATCAGAAACGGAAGTGCGAGAACGCCTTGTTGGCATCCGCCATCCGATGCACTTCATCGCGCTTCTTCATCGCCGCGCCGCGACCTTCGGATGCCTCGAGCAATTCGGCAGCAAGGCGCAGACCCATTGACTTTTCGGAACGCTTGCGAGCAGCTTCGCGCAGCCAGCGCATCGACAGCGCCATGCGGCGGGACGGACGCACTTCGACCGGAACCTGGTAGTTGGCACCACCAACGCGGCGGCTCTTCACTTCGACCACCGGCTTCACATTGTTGATGGCCAGACCGAACACTTCAAGCGGATCCTTGCCGCTCTTGGTCTTGATCTGCTCGAATGCACCATAAACGATGCGCTCGGCCACCGACTTCTTGCCGGCGGACATCAGCACATTTACAAACTTGGAAAGCTCGACACTGCCGAATTTCGGATCCGGCAGAATGTCCCGCTTGGGTACTTCGCGACGACGTGGCATGTTTTAACCCTCAACCTCTTGCGATTACGCTTTTTTGGGACGCTTGGCGCCGTACTTGGAGCGCGACTGCTTACGATCTTTCACACCCTGCAGATCGAGCGAACCGCGGACGATGTGATAGCGCACACCCGGAAGATCCTTCACACGACCGCCGCGGATAAGCACAACCGAGTGCTCCTGAAGGTTGTGACCTTCACCACCGATGTACGAAATGACTTCGAAACCGTTGGTCAGGCGCACCTTGGCAACCTTACGCAAAGCCGAATTCGGCTTCTTCGGCGTTGTCGTGTAAACACGGGTGCATACACCCCGCTTCTGCGGGCAGGCTTCCAGAGCCGGCACCTTGGATTTGCTCACCGGCGACGTGCGCGGCTTGCGTACAAGCTGATTGATGGTTGGCATTTTTCGAGATTCCAAAAGACCGGAGGCGACGCCTTTTACGGTCGGCCCGCCTCCGTGACTCGTTCGCCTCGAGCCCGCTACGGTTGGCGGACCCACAAAGAGGCCGGATTATAGGCACACTAAACAAGGGGGGTCAACCCCCCGGCATGTGCACTTGCCGGGGAGCGACCCGCCTGACGATTACTGACTACTGAGATTCTCCGGTACCTGCTTCCGCCATGACCGGGTCGTCGCCGAACAGGACTCGATCGGCGGCGGCTGCATCGTCGCCGCCACTCTGGGCGCGGCGGGTGCGGTGGTAGGCCAGACCCGTACCGGCCGGGATCAGACGGCCGACGATGACGTTTTCCTTCAGGCCACGCAGTTCGTCGCGCTTGCCCATGATGGCCGCCTCGGTCAGGACCCGGGTCGTTTCCTGGAAGGACGCGGCCGAGATGAACGAATCGGTGGACAGCGACGCCTTGGTGATACCCAGCAGCATGTACTGGTATTCGCACGGGCGCTTGCCCTCCGACACCAGACGATCGTTCTCGTCCAGCACTTCGGAACGTTCGACCTGTTCCTCGCGGATGAACTTCGAATCGCCGGAATCGATGATGACCACGCGACGCAGCATCTGGCGGACGATCACCTCAATGTGCTTGTCGTTGATCTTCACACCCTGCAGGCGGTACACGTCCTGCACCTCGTCGATGATGTAGCGCGCCAATTCCTCGACGCCCTTCAGACGCAGGATGTCGTGCGGCTCCACTGCGCCGTCGACGATCACTTCGCCCTTGTTCACCACTTGACCATCGTGCACCGTGACGTGCTTGTCCTTCGGGATCAGGAACTCGTTCACCGTGCCATCCGGCTCGGTGATCACCAGACGCTGCTTGCCCTTGGTGTCCTTGCCGAACGAAACCGTGCCGGTGACTTCGGCCAGCAGGCCGGCGTCCTTGGGCGAACGTGCTTCGAACAGTTCGGCCACCCGCGGCAGACCACCGGTAATGTCGCGCGTCTTTGCCGATTCTTGCGGGATGCGCGCAAGCACGTCACCCACGCTGACTGCCTGACCATCCTTCACGGTGATGATGCAACCCACCTGGAAGGTGATCGAGACCGGCGTATCGGTACCGGCGATCTTCACCTCGTCGCCGGATTCGGTCAGTAGCTTGACCTGAGGGCGCAAACCCTTGGTCGTGCTGCTGCGACGCTTCGGATCGATGACGACCAGCGTCGTCAGGCCGGTCACATCGTCGACCTGCTTGGCAACGGTCACGCCTTCCTCGACGTGTTCGAAACGCACGATGCCGGAGTACTCGGTAATGATCGGACGGGTGTGCGGATCCCAGCTGGCGAGCGCGGTGCCGGCCTTGATGGTCTGCCCCTCGTCAACCTGCAGCGTCGCGCCGTACGGCACCTTGTGGCGCTCGCGCTCGCGGCCATGATCATCGGTGATGATGACTTCGGCACTGCGCGCAATGACGATCTTCTCGTTCTTGGCGCTGGTGACGTAGCGCATGTTCTGCGTGAAGCGGATGACGCCCGAACTCTTCGCCTCGACGCCGCTTGCCGCTGCCGCCCGTGACGCCGCACCGCCGACGTGGAAGGTACGCATGGTCAGCTGCGTACCCGGTTCGCCGATCGACTGCGCTGCAATCACGCCCACCGCTTCGCCTGCATTCACGATCTGGCCGCGACCGAGGTCACGTCCGTAGCACTTGGCGCACAGACCGTAGCGCGTCTCGCAGGTCAGTGGCGTGCGCACCTTCACTTCGTCGACGCCGAGGGCGTCGATCAGGTCGCACTTGTCTTCGTCGATCAGTTCGCCGGCGTAGATGACGGTTTCCTGGGTTTCCGGATTGACCACGTCGGCCGCGGTGACGCGACCGAGAATGCGCTCGCGCAGCGGTTCGATCACTTCACCGCCCTCGACCAGCGCCTTCATCACGAAGCCTTCAGCGGTACCGCAATCATCCTCGGTGACCACCAGATCCTGCGTCACGTCGACCAGACGACGGGTCAGATAACCTGAGTTCGCGGTCTTCAGCGCGGTGTCGGCCAGACCCTTGCGGGCGCCGTGCGTCGAGATGAAGTACTGCAGAACGTTCAGACCTTCACGGAAGTTCGTCGTGATTGGCGTCTCGATGATCGAACCGTCCGGCTTCGCCATCAGGCCCCGCATGCCGGCCAGCTGACGGATCTGCGCGGCGGAACCGCGAGCACCGGAGTCGGCCATCATGTAGATGGAGTTGAACGACTCCTGCTTGACCGTCTTGCCATCGCGATCGACGGTGTCTTCCTGTCCGAGCTGGTCCATCATCGCCTTGGCGACCTGGTCACCAGCACGACCCCAGATGTCCACCACCTTGTTGTAGCGCTCGCCGTCGGTCACCAGACCCGAGGTGTATTGCTGGGCGATTTCCTTCACTTCCGCTTCGGCCGCACCGATGATCGTGTGCTTGGCGTCCGGCACCAGCATGTCCTTGACCGCGATCGAGATGCCGGCGCGCGTGGCCAGACCAAAACCGGCCTGCATCAGCTTGTCGGCAAAGATCACGGTTTCGCGCAGGCCGCAACGGCGGAAGCTGTTATTCACCAGCTTCGAGATTTCCTTCTTCTTCAGCGGCTTGTCGAGCACCGAGAACGGCAGGCCCGGCGGCAGGATTTCTGACAGCATCGCACGGCCGACGGTGGTTTCGTAGCGCGTGATCTTGTCGCGCTTCTCGCCATCGATCACTTCCACTTCGCGGATACGCACCGACACCTTCGAGTGCAGCTCGACGAAACCATTGTCGTAAGCCCGACGCATCTCGTTCACGTTCCAGAACATCATGCCTTCGCCCTTGCCATTCACTTTGGAACGGGTGGCGTAGTACAGGCCCAGCACGATGTCCTGCGACGGCACGATGATCGGCTCGCCGTTGGCCGGCGACAGCACGTTGTTCGATGCCAGCATCAGTGTGCGCGCTTCCATCTGCGCTTCCAGCGACAGCGGCACGTGAACGGCCATCTGGTCACCGTCGAAGTCGGCGTTGAACGCCACGCAGACCAGCGGGTGCAGCTGGATCGCCTTGCCTTCGATCAGCATCGGCTCGAATGCCTGAATGCCGAGACGGTGCAGCGTCGGCGCACGGTTCAGCATGACCGGATGTTCGCGGATCACCTCTTCGAGGATGTCCCACACCTCCGGCACTTCCTGCTCGACCAGCTTCTTGGCGGCCTTGATCGTGGTCGCCATGCCGTTCAGCTCCAGCTTGTTGAAGATGAAGGGCTTGAACAGCTCGAGCGCCATCTTCTTCGGCAGACCGCACTGATGCAGCTTGAGCTGCGGGCCGACCACGATGACCGAACGGCCCGAATAGTCGACGCGCTTGCCCAGCAGGTTCTGACGGAAACGACCGCCCTTGCCCTTGATCATGTCGGCCAGCGACTTCAGCGGGCGCTTGTTGGCGCCGGTCATCGCCTTGCCGCGACGACCGTTGTCGAGCAGCGAATCCACCGCTTCCTGCAGCATGCGCTTTTCGTTGCGCACGATGATTTCCGGCGCCTTCAGTTCGAGCAGGCGCTTCAGACGGTTGTTGCGGTTGATGACGCGACGGTACAGGTCGTTCAGATCCGAGGTCGCGAAACGACCGCCGTCCAGCGGTACCAGCGGACGCAGGTCCGGCGGCAGTACCGGCAGCACTTCGAGAATCATCCACTCGGGCTTGATGCCCGAATGCTGGAAGCCTTCGAGGATCTTCAGGCGCTTCGAGATCTTCTTCATCTTCGCTTCGGAACTGGTGGCTTCCAGTTCGCCGCGCAGCTTCTCGACTTCGCGGTTCAGGTCGAGCGAACGCAGCATGCCGCGCACGCCTTCCGCGCCCATGAACGCGGTGAAGTCGTCACCGTACTCTTCGACCTTGGCCAGGTAGTCATCTTCCGACAGCAACTGGCCACGGGCGAGCGGCGTCATGCCGGGATCAACGACGACGAAGCCTTCGAAATAAAGCACACGTTCGATGTCGCGCAGCGTCATGTCGAGCACCATGCCCAGACGCGACGGCAGCGACTTCAGGAACCAGATGTGCGCAGTCGGGCTGGCCAGCTCGATGTGGCCCATGCGCTCGCGGCGTACCTTGGACAGCGTGACTTCGACGCCACATTTTTCACAGATGACGCCCCGGTGCTTCAGACGCTTGTACTTGCCGCACAGGCACTCGTAATCCTTGACCGGGCCGAAGATCTTGGCGCAGAAAAGACCGTCGCGTTCCGGCTTGAAGGTCCGGTAGTTGATGGTTTCCGGCTTCTTGACTTCGCCGTAGGACCAGGAACGGATCTTGTCCGGCGACGCGAGACCGATGGTGATCGCGTCGAACTCTTCTTCCTGCGTGACCTGCTTGAATAGATCCAGCAATGCTTTCATGGCAACTCCTTTGGGGCTAGTGGCTAGGGGCTAGGCGGGTTTGCTTGCGCGCGCCCAGTCCTAGAACCGCTCCAAATCAATGTCGATGGCCAGAGACCGGATTTCCTTCACCAGCACGTTGAACGATTCCGGCATGCCGGCATCGATCTTGTGCTCGCCCTTGACGATGTTTTCATACACCTTGGTACGACCGGTGACGTCGTCGGACTTGACGGTGAGCATTTCCTGCAGCGTGTAGGACGCACCGTACGCTTCCAGCGCCCACACTTCCATCTCACCGAAACGCTGACCACCGAACTGTGCCTTGCCGCCCAGCGGCTGCTGCGTGACCAGCGAGTACGGTCCGGTCGAACGCGCGTGCATCTTGTCGTCGACCAGGTGATGCAGCTTCAGCACATGCATGTAGCCCACGGTCACCTGGCGCTCGAAGGCTTCGCCAGTACGGCCGTCGTACAGCGTCATCTGACCGCCTGCCGGCATGTCCGCGAGTTCCAGCATCTGGCGGATTTCCGACTCGTGCGCGCCGTCGAACACCGGCGTCGCGAACGGCACGCCGAGCTTCAGGTTGCCCGCCAGTTCGCTTACTTCGGCGTCGCTCAGCGACGAGATGTCTTCCGACTTCCCGCTGCGGTTGTAGATCTCGTCCAGGAAGCCGCGCAGTTCGGCGACATTCGCCTGCCGGCGAAGCATGCCGTCGATCTTTTTGCCCAGGCCGCGTGCCGCCATGCCGAGGTGGGTTTCAAGGATCTGGCCGATGTTCATCCGCGACGGCACGCCGAGCGGATTGAGCACGATGTCGACCGGCGTACCGTCTTCCATGTGCGGCATGTCTTCCAGCGGCGTGATCTTCGACACCACCCCCTTGTTGCCGTGACGGCCGGCCATCTTGTCACCCGGCTGCAGGCGACGCTTCACGGCCAGATAGACCTTGACCATCTTCTGCACGCCCGGCGGCAGCTCGTCGCCCTGTGTCAGCTTCTTCTTCTTCAGTTCGAACGCGACGTCGAAGTCGGTACGCGTCTTTTCCAGCGAATCACGCAGGCTTTCCAGCTGGGCGGCAATGTCCTCTTCCGCCATGCGGATGTCGAACCAGTTGTGCGGTTCGACGCCGTCGAGGTATTCGATGGTGATGGGCGTGCCCTTGGCCAGACGCTTCGGACCACCGTTGGCGATACGACCGTTCAGCAGACGCTGGATACGGGCAAAGGTGTCGCGCTCGACGATGCGCATCTGGTCACCCAGATCCTGGCGATAGCCGCGCAGCATGTCGTCGATGATGGACTGCGCACGCTTGTCGCGCTCAATGCCTTCGCGCGTGAATACCTGCACGTCGATCACCGTACCGTTCATGCCGGACGGCACGCGCAGCGAGGTGTCCTTCACGTCCGAAGCCTTTTCGCCGAAGATCGCGCGCAGCAGTTTCTCTTCCGGCGTCAGCTGGGTTTCGCCCTTCGGCGTCACCTTGCCGACCAGCACGTCACCGGCTTCGACTTCGGCGCCGATGTACACGATGCCGGACTCGTCCAGACGACCGAGCTGGGCTTCGCCGAGCGACGCGATGTCGCGCGTGATTTCTTCAGGGCCCAGCTTGGTATCGCGGGCGACGACGGTCAGTTCCTCGATGTGGATCGAGGTGAAACGGTCTTCCGCAACCACACGTTCCGAGATCAGGATCGAGTCTTCGAAGTTGTAGCCGTTCCACGGCATGAACGCGACCAGCATGTTCTGGCCCAGCGCCAGTTCGCCCAGATCGGTCGAAGCGCCGTCGGCCACCACGTCGCCCTTGGCGATGATGTCGCCGCTCTTCACGACCGGACGCTGGTTGATATTGGTGTTCTGGTTGGAACGCGTGTACTTCACCAGATTGTAGATATCGACGCCGACTTCGCCGGCCACAGTCTCGTCGTCATTGACGCGGACCACGACGCGGTTCGCATCGACGTAATCGACCACACCGCCACGCAACGCCTGCACCGCAGTGCCCGAGTCGACCGCCACGGTACGCTCGATGCCGGTACCGACGAAAGCCTTTTCCGGACGCAGGCAGG
>DATCUL010000060.1:0-18923 GCA_036567405.1 Methyloversatilis sp.
CGGGGTTGTTGAACGCGGCACCGGCTTCGGTGCGTGTCATCTGCACCGCGTTGAGCAGTGCGCCCTCGCTGTGTACGGTGCGCATGCCGCGTCCGCCGCCGCCGCCGGCCGCCTTGATGATCACCGGGTAACCGATGTCGCGCGCGATGCGGATGATTTCCTTCGGGTCCTCGCCCAAGGCGCCTTCGGAGCCCGGGACCACCGGTACGCCGGCCTCCTTCATCGCATCCTTGGCCGAAACCTTGTCGCCCATCAGCGAGATGGTTTCCGGACGCGGGCCGATGAAGACGAAACCGCTGCGCTCGACGCGTTCGGCGAAGTCCGCGTTTTCGGACAGGAAGCCGTAACCCGGATGGATGGCCTCGGAATCGGTGACCTCGGCCGCCGAAATGATGGCCGGAATGTTCAGGTATGACTGGTTCGAGGGGGCCGGTCCGATGCACACGGATTCGTCGGCCAGCTTGACGTATTTCGCCTCGGTGTCCGCTTCCGAGTGCACGGCGACGGTGCGTATGCCCAGTTCGCGGCAGGCACGCAGGATGCGCAGGGCGATTTCACCCCGGTTGGCGATCAGCAGTTTTTCAAACATCGCGTCGAACCCGCGCTCAGCCGATGATGAACAGCGGCTGGCCGTATTCGACCGGCTGGCCGTTCTCGACCAGAATGGCCTTGACCACGCCGGCGGCATCGGATTCGATTTCGTTCATCAGCTTCATCGCCTCGATGATGCACAGCGTGTCGCCAACCGCGACCGACTGTCCGACGTCGACGAATGCCTTGCCGCCCGGCGATGCCGAGCGATAGAAGCTGCCCACCATCGGCGACTTGACCACGTGGCCCTCCGGTTGCGCGGCTTCGGTCGGTGCTGCCGGAGCGGGTGCCGCCGCCGGAGCAGCCTGCGGTGCGGCGGCTGCGTAATAGGCGGTCTGCTGCGCCGGGGCCGGCAGATGCTTGGCGATGCGCACCTTTTCTTCGCCTTCGGTCACTTCGAGTTCGGAAATGCCCGATTCCTGAACCAGGTCGATCAGTTTCTTGAGCTTGCGCAAATCCATGGTGTACTCCCCAGCATGAGCCGACCACCGCAGCGGCCGGCATGTGTTGTTTATTGTTTGGTGTCGAGCCGCCGGAGCGCGAACTCCAGCGCGGCTTCATAACCGTAGGCGCCCAGACCGCACACGATGCCGACCGCCAGGTCCGACAGGTAGGAGTGATGACGGAAGCTCTCCCGCGCATGCACGTTGGACAGGTGGATTTCGACGAACGGAATGGCGACACCGGCGAGTGCATCGCGGATGGCCACGCTGGTGTGCGTGTAGGCGGCAGGGTTGATCAGTATGAAATCCGTCTTTTCCGTGCGTGCAGCCTGGATGCGGCCAACCAGTTCGCCTTCGTGATTGCTCTGAAAGCATTCGATCGAAAAACCCTGACCGAGCGCCAGCACCTTCAGGCGCGCGTCGATGTCGGCAAGTGTCAGGTGGCCGTAGATTTCCGGCTCACGCGTGCCGAGCATGTTCAGGTTGGGGCCGTGCAGGACGAGTATGCGGCGTGCGGGAACGCCGGTGTCGAGCCCTTCCTGTTGCACGGCAGGTTTGGACGCCTTGCGGCGAGTTGTAGGCTGCATGTCGGCAAGTTTGCCGGAATTGACCGCAATTTGTCCAGTCGGGGCTGGTCTGCTTCAGCCGGTTCAGTGCAATTTTGCGAGCAGGATCGCTTCCAGTTCGGCTTCCTTGTAAGCGCCGAGTTTGCGTGCGATCAGCGTTCCGTCGGGCGCGAAGATCACGGTGAAAGGCATGCCCTGCGAGGCATTGCCGAGATCGCTGGAGACCTGGATCGCATCCGCTCCGCCGACCAGCAGCGGGTAGTCGATCGGAACTTCCGCCAGATAAGTCCGCACGTTTTCGGCGCTATCGATGCTGATGCCGACAAATTGCACGCCACGATCTCGCAGCCTGCCAGCCAGCCGCGAAAAGGCAGGCATTTCCTCGCGGCAGGGCGCGCACCATGTGGCCCAGAAGTTGACGACCAGCAGCTTGCCGCGCCATGCGGAAAAAGGCATTGCGGTGCCGTTCGAATCGCCGAGATTGAGCGCGTCCAAACGATCGGCCGTCACGGCGGGCGCTGCTTCGAGCCTGGGCTGGTGCGTCATGCCGCTCCAGATGCCGACTGCGCCGGCGCCGAGTACGACGGCAGCCATCAGCGTGCGTCGCAGCCAGATGTTCATTCCCCGCTCTCCTTGTCGTCCAGCAGCGCGCGCAGCGACTCCGCACGCAAGCGCTCGCGTCCGCGAGACCGTTCCAGACCGGCCGGGAAGACGGCAAGTTCCACCGGCAGGTCGTCCCAGTCGAATAGAAGGGTGGTTTCCGGACTGTTGCGGTCCGGACGGCGCGGATCGCGTGAGTCGAAATCGACGCCGTTGTTGAGCAGGAAAAGCTCGACTTCCTTCGCGCTGTCTGCAAATACCTGCAGTTCGATCGCGGTGAAGCGCCCGGCGGTGCCGTCGACGACACCGCCGGTGGCGTAGGGCCGGAACCGGTCGAGTTCGGCCATCAGGTCGAGCGTGGCGCTGCGCAGCGTGCGCAACCGTTCGGGCTGTTCATCGGCCAGATAGAGCGCCTGATAGGCGCGGACTGCATCGTCGATCTCGCCGTTGGTCGGCAGTTCCTCGTTCGGGCCCGCACCGAGCTGTCTTGCGGCTTTGCGTTTTGCGAGTCCGTAATCGCGAATGCCTTCTTCCGCGATCAGCCGCGCAGCGGCACTCGCGATCAGGCGTCTCAGGTTGCTCGGGCGCATGGCAGGGACTGCAGAGGGTGGGCGCGAGGGCCCGGGTTGATAGAATCTGCAGCCATTCTGTCACATCGATCAGTCATGCACATTCACATCCTCGGCATCTGCGGCACCTTCATGGGCGGCATTGCCGCGCTGGCGCGGGAGGCCGGGCATCGCGTCACCGGGTGTGATGCGAACGTCTATCCGCCGATGAGCACGCAGCTCGAACAGCTCGGCATCGAACTTATTCAGGGATATGACTCCGGCCAGATAGCGCTTGCTCCCGATATTTTCGTCGTCGGCAATGCGGTGTCGCGCGGCAATCCTCTACTCGAGGAAATTCTCGATCGCGGCCTGAATTACGTGTCCGGGCCACAATGGCTGGCCGAACACGTGCTGGCGGGCCGCTGGGTGCTCGCGGTGGCAGGAACGCACGGCAAGACCACAACCACCTCGATGCTGGCATGGATGCTCGAGGACGCCGGCTTGAAGCCCGGATTCCTGATAGGTGGAGTGGCGCAGAACTTCGGCGTGTCGGCGCGCCTTGGCGAATCGCCGTTTTTCGTGATCGAGGCCGACGAGTACGACACCGCTTTCTGCGACAAGCGGTCAAAGTTCGTCCATTACCGTCCGCGTACGGCGATCCTGAATAATCTCGAGTTCGATCATGCCGACATCTTTCCTGATCTGGCCGCGATCGAGACGCAATTCCATCATCTTGTGCGTACCATGCCGCGTCTCGGGCAAGTCGTCGCAAATTGGGCTGAACAGGCGCTGCATCGCGTGATCGAACGGGGAGTGTGGAGTGAGCTTCAGTGGTTCAACGACACGAATGGCTGGCATGTGACCGGGGCCGGACATGCGCTGCGGGTCCGCGGTCCCGCAGGCGAGGAGGTGTGCGGCCGGATTGACATGCCCGGCACACACAATGCGAACAACGCGCTGGCTGCAATGCTGGCGGCCCGCCATGCCGGGGTTCGACCGGAACAGGCGTTGGCATCGCTCGAGCGTTTCAAGGGCATCTGCCGCCGTCTCGAACGTGTCGGTGAAGGATCGGGTGTCACCGTCTATGACGATTTCGCGCATCATCCGACCGCCATCGAGGAGACCATCCGGGCGCTGCGTTCGGAAGTCGGCTCTTCCCGCATCGTTGCGGTGATCGAGCCGCGGTCAAATACGATGAAACTCGGTGTCATGAAGGCGCGGTTGCCTGCCGCGCTGGATGGTGCAGACATGACGTTCTGTCTTGGTGGAGCGAACCTCGGCTGGGATGCTGCCGAGGCGCTGCAGCCCCTTGGTGCCCGCGCGCACGTCGCTTCGACGCTCCCCGAACTGCTGGAAGGCCTGGTTGCCGAGTTGCGTGCCGGAGACCATGTTCTGGTGATGAGCAACGGAGGCTTTGGCGGGATTCACCGGACACTGCTGGCCCGCCTGAATTGAGTTCGTGTCGGCTTGATCCATGTCAAGTCTTGTTGATTAGCCCTCGTTGCTGTGCTAGCTTATGGCGGCTATGCGGCCAGCAGAAGCCGTATCAGGGGAGCAACCTTCCGAGCCAGGTCCAGTGTCCGACGTGTCCAGCCGATCCGCCGACTTCAGTATTGTTGCGCGTCGTAACTGTTCCTTGACGCCGCGCCAGCTCTGGACCTTTTTTCTGGTCACTGCAGTGCTGTCCATTGTGATTGCGGCGGCGTGGGCAGTGATGGGAGCTTGGTGGGTGGTTCCTTTTGCCGGCCTGGAAATAGGTGCACTCGCGATTGCTTTCATCGCGTATGGCCGTCGTGTCGGTGACTTCGAGCGCATTCATCTCGATGATGACTGTCTGCTCGTGGAAGTGTGTGAAAGAGCGCAGGTCGGACGGTACGAATTCGTGCCTGCCTGGGCGAGGGTGGAAACCCGCAGGGCGGGGTCGGGCTGCGAAGTTGTCGTGCGTTGTCGTGAGCGCCAGATCGTGGTCGGGCGCTATCTCGACGAGGATGGCAAGGCGTCTTTGGCGCGGGAACTGGCAGTCAGGCTGCAAAAAAAACGGTTTTAGAACCGCTGTTTCAGAATCAATCACAACATATATCTGGGGTTGCACTATGGCGCAAACAAGAGGTGGCTTGCTCATCGCCCGTCGGGCGTGTGCGGCAATGGGTTTGTCTCTGCTGTCCGGGCTGGTTCGGGCCGAGATGAAATTCAACCTGCAGGAGCCGGCCACAGAGCTCGGCCACAAGGTCTACGATCTGCACCTGATGATGACCATCGTCTGCGGCGTGATCTTCGTTGCCGTGTTCGGCGTCATGTTCTGGTCTGTCTTTGTGCATCGCAAGTCGGCGGGGCACAAGGCGGCGACCTTCCACGAAAGCACCACGGTTGAAATTCTTTGGACCATCGTCCCGGTGTTCATCCTGCTCGGCATGGCGTGGCCCGCAACGAAGACCATTCTCGCGATGCGCGACACGAGCAACCCCGACATCACGATCAAGGTCACCGGTTACCAGTGGAAATGGGGCTACGACTATCTGAAGGGGCCGGGTGAGGGCATCAGTTTCGTCAGCAATCTGTCGACGCCGCAGCCGCAGGTCCGGAACGAGGCAGCAAAGGGTGGCGAATATCTGCTTGAGGTCGACAACGAACTGGTGGTGCCGGTCGGCAAAAAGATTCGTATCCTGACGACCGCGAACGACGTGATTCACGCCTGGTGGGTGCCTGCGCTGGCGGTGAAGCAGGACGCAATCCCCGGGTTCATTCGCGACACGTGGTTCCGTGCAGAGCGTACCGGGACTTTCCGCGGTCAGTGCGCTGAACTGTGCGGCAAGGAACATGGC
The DNA here is from genome assembly GCA_036567405.1 of Methyloversatilis sp. Taxonomy (GTDB): domain Bacteria; phylum Pseudomonadota; class Gammaproteobacteria; order Burkholderiales; family Rhodocyclaceae; genus Methyloversatilis. The sequence continues at coordinate 5,574 of DATCUL010000060.1, forward strand.
TACATGCCGGTCGTAGTAAAGGTTGTCTCCGACGAGGAATATGCAGTCTGGGTCGAGGGCAAGCAAAAGGCGATGGCGTCGGCCGCAGACGATCCGAACAAGGTTTATGCCCTGCCGGAACTCGCACCCCGCGGTGAGAAGGTTTTCGCGGCCAACTGCGCTGCCTGTCACCAGGCCAATGGCAAGGGACTGCCGCCGGCATTCCCGCCTCTTGATGGCTCGAAGGTGGTGCTGGGTCCGCAGGATGAGCAGATCAAGGTGTTGCTCAATGGCCGTCCGGGTACTGCGATGGCCTCCTTCAAGGGGCGCCTGAGCGATACGGAACTTGCAGCGGTAATCACCTACACGCGCAACAGCTGGAGCAATGCGACCGGCGAAGTCATCCAACCGTCGGACATCAAGATGGCCCGCGGCGAGTAAGCGGACTTCTCTGAACGTTCAGTCAACTTTCTAGATTTTTCAGGAGATCAACATGGCTGCGATTCCGGGCGGTGCCGACCACGCGCACGACCACGCACATGACCAGCCCAGCGGCATCATGCGTTGGGTGACAACCACCAATCACAAGGACATCGGCTCGATGTACCTGTGGTTCAGTTTCGCGATGTTCATCGTCGGCGGCATCATGGCGCTGGTGATCCGTGCCGAGCTGTTCCAGCCCGGTCTGCAAGTGGTCGATCCGGACCGCTTCAACCAGATGACGACGCTGCACGGTCTCATCATGGTGTTCGGCGCGATCATGCCGGCCTTCGTCGGTTTCGCGAACTGGATGATCCCGCTGATGATCGGCGCGTCCGACATGGCGTTCGCCCGCATGAACAACTGGTCGTTCTGGCTGCTGCCGCCGGCGGCCATCCTGCTGAGCACTTCGTTGCTCGTGCCGGGTGGCGCTGCTGCATCGGGCTGGACGCTGTATCCGCCGCTGACCGTCCAGATGGGCATGGGCATGGATATGGCGATCTTCGCAGTGCACATCCTCGGCATTTCGTCGATCATGGGTTCGATCAACATCGTGACCACGATCCTGAACATGCGTGCGCCCGGCATGACGCTGATGAAGATGCCGCTGTTCTGCTGGACCTGGCTGATCACCGCCTATCTGGTCATCGCAGTGATGCCGGTTCTGGCGGGTGCTGTCACCATGATCCTGACCGACCGTCATTTCGGTACCAGCTTCTTCAATGCTGCCGGTGGCGGTGACCCGGTCCTGTATCAGCACATTTTCTGGTTCTTCGGTCACCCCGAGGTGTACATCATCGCGATTCCGGCCTTCGGCGTGGTTTCGCAGGTGATTCCGGCCTTCTCGCGCAAGCCGCTTTTCGGCTACGCATCGATGGTCTATGCGACGTCTTCGATCGCCATCCTGTCCTTCATCGTGTGGGCTCACCACATGTACACGGTGGGTATGCCGGTTGCTGGCCAGTTGTACTTCATGTTTGCAACCATGCTGATCGCGATCCCGACCGGTGTGAAGGTGTTCAACTGGGTGGCCACGATGTGGCGCGGTTCGCTGACGTTCGAGACGCCGATGCTGTTTTCGATCGGTTTCCTGTTCCTCTTCACGCTCGGCGGATTTTCCGGTCTGGTGCTGTCGATGACCGCGGTGGACGTGCAGCTGCATGACACCTATTACGTCGTGGCTCACTTTCACTACGTGATGGTGGCCGGCGCGCTGTTCTCGGCTTACGCAGGTGCCTACTACTGGTTGCCGAAGTGGACCGGACACATGTATGACGAGAAGCTCGGCAAGCTGCACTTCTGGCTGTCGATCGTCTTCTTCAACATGACCTTCTTCGTACAGCACTTCCTGGGTCTGGCCGGCATGCCGCGTCGCATTCCGGACTACGCTCTGCAGTTCGCCGAATTCAACATGATTTCGTCGATTGGCGCCTTCGGTTTCGGTCTGTCGCAGCTGGTGTTCCTCGTGGTTGCACTGAAGTGCATCCGTGGCGGCGCGAAGGCCTCCGCGAAGCCTTGGGACGGTGCCGAAGGTCTCGAGTGGACGGTGCCGTCGCCGGCTCCGCACCACACCTTCGAAACGCCGCCGGTCATCAAATGAATTCACGTGTAACAGTGATGGATGACGATCTTCGCCGCCGCAACGTCCGTACGGCGTTGTGGTTGGCGGCGGCAGCGGTTTCGGTATTCGTGATGTTCCTGCTGCGTTACGGGATGTCCGGTCAATGACGCAGTCGTTTCAGGGCGAGTCACGCACCGATCGCCTGAATCGTTCGACGTTGATCCGGCTCATGGTTTCGGCCGCACTGATGTTCGGCTTTGGCTACGCGCTGGTACCGTTCTACGACAAGCTGTGTCAGGTACTGGATGTCAATAACCTGAACAAGGATGAAGGTGCGGTTCCCTTGAATACACAGGTGGACCTGACGCGCAGTGTGACGGTCGAGTTCGATGCGAATCTGCACAAGCTTCCATGGAACTTCAAGCCGGTAACCGGTTCGGTCGTCGTGCATCCGGGTGAAGTGGCCACCGTCGAGTACGAAATTTCGAACACCCGCGGGGAGGCGATAACCGGGCAGGCGATTCCGAGCTATACGCCCTCCGCGGCAATGCAGTATTTCCAGAAGCTGGAATGCTTCTGCTTCCGGCAGCAGACGCTGGCGGGCGGAGAAACCCGGCGAATGCCGATCGCGTTCCTGGTGTCGCCGTCTTTGCCGAAGGATATAGGCACTATTACTTTGTCCTACACGTTCTTTGAAGTGCCGGGGGCCGCCTCTGCGTCAGTCAAGTCGGCAAGTGCGGTGCCGGGAGGCTGACGTAATGGCGAACTTCATCAAGAATGTGGTAACCGTGCTGTCGGCTTTTGCCGGAATTCGCGGCAAAAAGAATCACGAATCTGCAACGGCGTCGCTGACGCCGTTGCAAGTTATCATCACGGGCATTGTGGCGGCAGCCCTTTTCGTGATCACGTTGATCTTGGGTGTTCGAATTCTGATAAGTATCGTTTGAGAGAATAAACAGGAAGGAAAACCATAAATGAGCTCGCATACGCCACAACAGGCCCCTTACTACTTCGTACCGGCGCCTTCGACCTACCCGATCACGGGTTCGCTCGCACTGCTGCTTTTCGCCAGCGGCTTCGTACTCACCGTGAACAGCTTCAACGCAGGTCCCTATGTGCTGGGCGCAGGGTTGCTCGTGCTGTTCTACATGATGTACATCTGGTTTGGCAAAGTGGCGCACGAGTCAGAAGGCGGGCTCTACAACAAACGCGTTGGCATGTCCTTCCGCTGGGCCATGGGCTGGTTCATCTTTTCGGAGGTCATGTTCTTCTCGGCCTTCTTCGGCGCGCTGTTCTATGCTCGCGTGCTGGCGATTCCCGATCTGGCATCGCTTGAGCATCAGGCGCTGCTGTGGCCCAGTGCCACCAACCTCTGGCCCAACCCAGGTCCCGCCTACGACGGTGATCCCTTCACCCCGATGGGTGCTTGGGGTATTCCGGCGATCAACACGCTGCTGCTTCTGACGTCTGGCGCGACGCTGACGTGGGCGCATCACGGCCTGCTGCACAACAAGCGTGGCCAGCTCAAGCTGGGTCTTCTGCTTACGATTGCCCTGGGTCTGATCTTTCTGAGCCTTCAGATCTTCGAGTACATGCATGCCTACAGCGAGTTGAACGTCAAGCTGACGACCGGCATCTTCGGTTCGGTGTTCTACATGCTGACCGGTTTTCACGGTTTTCACGTCACTATTGGTGCAACGATGCTGATCGTGATACTGTGCCGGGTCTTCGCGGGACACTTCACCCCGGATAACCATTTTGCTTTTGAGGCAGTAGCCTGGTACTGGCACTTTGTTGACGTCGTCTGGCTGCTGCTGTTTGTGGTTGTGTACTGGATTTGATTGGAACCGGATTAGCGAGGAGGAGAGTGGGCCGGTATCAAACAAGAGCCCTTAAAAAATAAATACTCGGCGCCGCACATAGTGCGGCGCTTTTTTTCGTGGGTAGGTCCGGATGGGGCACACGGCAGTTACGCGTGCCGGGATTGAAAGCGTTGTCAGAGCACCCGACAGGGTGCCGGTTGTCAGAGCTTTCCAGTGATCAGACCGAAGCGATAGCCCACCATCAGAAAGATGAACAGGGCGATCGACAGGCCGACGCGGATGGCAAGGGAGCGCAGCATGCGACTTGAGTTGCCGGTGTCGCGGAACAGGAAAAACAGGGCGGAGCCCAGACTGGCGACTACGGTCACCAGCATGAAGATTACGAGATAGCGCATCAAACGATTCCTTTTTCAAGGTGTCCAGTGTACCCCGGACGCCTTCGTGCAATGACCCAGTTCAATTTCGCCCGCCGCACCTTCGTCGTACACTTCTGGCCCGCTCTGGTATGTGTGACGGTAATCGCCCTGACGCTTGCCGCGGCTCAGTGGCAGACTGCCCGCGCGCGCTACAAGCAGGGGCTGGTCGATGCCTACGAGCAACTGCAAAAGCAGCCGCCAGTGGATCTGACCGAATGGGGCGCGCAGCCGCCGCCGGAGTTCGCCAGGGCAGCAGTCAATGGCGAGTGGCGGACCGAGGGCCTCATATACGCCGACAACGAAGTCCGGGACGGTCAGGCGGGATACGGCATCTTCATGCCGCTTTGCCAGACGGCCACGCGTTGCGTACTGGTCAATCGCGGATGGGTGAAACAGGGCGCCGTGCGCGGCGACCTGCCCAAGGTGCTTTCACCGTCAGGACCGCAGCGTGTCGAGGGTGTCGTGATGCCGGCGCACCCCAGATTCGTCGAATTGTCACCGAAATCAGTCGAGGCCCGGGTGTGGCAGAACGTGACTGTCGAACGTGCAGCCAAGGCAAGCGGTCTGGTTCTCGCCCCTTTCATTCTTGCCCAGACCGGCAAGGCCGACGATGGCCTCAGGCGCGATGATGTCCGGCCGGAATTCGGTGTCGAAAAGCACCTCATATATATGGTCCAGTGGTACTTCTTTGCGCTGGTCACGGCGGTTTCGGGCGTCGTCGCAGCGATGAAGAAAACAGGAGAAAAGTCTTGAACGGAAAAAAAACCATGATTCTGCTGGGGCTCATATGCGTGCTTCCGCTCGCTGCGTCCTATCTGCTGTATTTTTTCTGGCGCCCGGACAGTACGGTGAATTATGGACAACTTCTGTCACCGCAGACGCTGCCCAGGGAGTCGCTGGCGACGGTCAAGGGTGAGCCATTCGACTTCGCGAAGCTTAAGGGGCGATGGACGCTGGTGCTGGCGGAGGGCGGCGCCTGCGACGCGCACTGCGAACAGTCGCTGTATTTCATGCGCCAGGTGCGCAAGGCGCAGGGGGAGGATCAGGAGCGTATTCAGCGCGTCTGGCTGGTCAACGACGCGACGCAACCCCAAGCCAGGCTGATGGACGCCATCGAAGGAACCTATGTCGTGAAGGCGGCAGGTTCAGCGACGCTGGCTGTTTTTTCGCATGACACGGCACATCAGCGCGCCATCTATCTGGTCGACCCGCTGGGACAGATCATGATGCGCTATCCGGACGATCCGGATCCCAAGAAGATGATCAAGGATTTTCAACGTCTTATGAAGTATTCGAGGCTGGGCTGATGAAGACTTACAGAACTCTTTTGCTGGTCACCGTGGCGATGGCTTTCTGCCTGATCGTGCTCGGTGCCTATGTACGCCTGTCCGATGCCGGTCTGGGCTGTCCGGACTGGCCTGGCTGCTACGGACAGGTCAGCGTGATTCACGCCTCCGAGCACATTTCGGCAGCGCAGGAAGCCAATCCGTCCGGACCGGTCACTTTCGCCAAGGCGTGGAAGGAAATGATCCACCGTTATTTCGCCGGGATCGTCGGCCTGTGCATCCTGTCGATCGCTGTCCTCGCCTGGCGCAATCGACGCGATTCCGCCGCATCGCCACTGCTTGCGACCGCATTGATCGGCGTCGTGGCGCTGCAGGCGATGTTCGGCAAGTGGACGGTGACCATGCTGCTCAAGCCGGCCATCGTCACCGGTCACCTCATAGGTGGGCTGACAGTGCTTGGCCTGCTGGTCTGCCTGTACGCCCGTACGCTTGCGCCGTCCCGGCAATCAGCCGGGTCCTCGTTGCGTCTGTTCGCTGCTCTGGCTTTTGTCGTGCTTGCCGCCCAGATATCGCTCGGTGGCTGGGTCAGCACCAATTACGCCGCGCTGGCCTGTTCGGATCTGCCGACGTGCCGGGGCGCGCTGGTGCCGGACATGGACATCCGCAACGGCTTTCACATCGTGAGGGAACTCGGCGTGGATGCCGAAGGCGCCACGCTCACAATCGAGGCGCTGACCGCTATCCACTGGATGCATCGCGTCGGCGCCATCATTGCGGTACTCGTCCTCGGCGCGCTCGGATTCGCGCTGCGCCGGGCCGGCTACACGGCGCTCGGTACCGTCCTGCTCGCGGTCCTGACCTGTCAGTTCATGCTCGGCCTCGCCAATGTGTGGTTCAGCCTGCCGCTGCCCGTGGCAGCGGCTCACAATGGTGGTGCGGCTGCTCTGGTGATCCTGCTGGTGCTGATAAACTACCGCGTCCGCGCCTCGCGCAGCAACGCCATTCCGGAGTGACCCATGAAAGCCCTTCGGCTTGATATCCAGCCATTTTCGCTGAGGCTTGCCAACTATCTTCAGTTGACCAAGCCGCGGGTAGTGTCGCTTATCGTGTTCTGCGCGGTCATCGGCATGTTCCTGGCCGTGCCGCACGGACTGCCGCCGATGGGCGTCGTGCTGGCGGCGACCGTGGGTATCGCGCTGGTGGCGGGTGCCGCCGCTGCGGTCAATTGCCTGGTCGAACAGAAGATCGATGCGGTGATGGCTCGTACCCGCGCCCGTCCGTTGCCCCGTGGTGAAGTGAATTCCCTCGAGACACTCGCCTTCTCCGGTGTGGTTGGCGGCGTGGGGCTGACCACGCTCTACCAGTGGGTCAATCCGCTGACCATGTGGCTGACGCTCGGCACCTTCATCGGCTATGCGGTGATCTACACGGTATTCCTGAAGCCGGCGACGCCGCAGAACATCGTGATCGGCGGTGCTTCCGGTGCAATGCCGCCGGTACTTGGATGGGCGGCGGTCACCGGCGAGGTGTCATCGGATGCATTGCTGCTGTTCCTCATCATTTTCGCCTGGACGCCGCCGCACTTCTGGGCGCTGGCTCTGTATCGCACCCAGGAATACGCGAAGGCGGGATTGCCTATGCTGCCGGTCACGCATGGAGCCGAGTACACGCGGCTGCAAGTATTCCTCTACACCATCATCCTGTTCGCGGTCACGCTGCTGCCGTTTGCGTCGCGCATGAGTGGCTGGATCTATCTGGCGGCGGCCGTTGTGCTGGGCGGCATGTTCATCGTCTACGCTTGGCGCCTGATGCGGGCCTACTCGGACGACCTTGCGAAGCGCACCTTCCGCTTCTCGCTGTATCACCTGTCGCTGTTGTTCGCCGCATTGCTGGTCGACCACTACGTCCGGCTATGAATCGCAGAGTTCTCCTCGCCGCCCTGCTGTTTGCGGGCCTGGCAGGATGCGGCAAGCCGGGGCCGACCTTTCACAGCATCGATGTCACCGGTGCCGACTACGGTCATGGTTTCGCGCTGACTGACCATGCCGGCCAGCCGCGTACGCTCGCCGACTACAAGGGCAAACTGGTCACGCTTTTCTTCGGCTACACCCACTGCCCGGATGTCTGCCCCACGAGTCTGGCCAGCATGAAGCAGGCGCTGACCCTGCTCGGCGCCGATGCGGCGAAGGTCCAGGTGCTGTTCATCACTGTCGATCCGGAGCGCGACACGGCCGAACTGCTGGCGAACTACGTGCCGAAATTCGATCCGTCCTTTGTCGGACTGCGTGGCAATGCAGCCGCTACGGAAGCGGTAGCCAAGGAATACAGGGTGTTTTATCGGAAGGTACCGGGTACAAGCGAAGGTCAGTACACGCTGGACCACACCGCCGGCACCTATGTACATGACACTCAGGGCCGATTGCGGCTGTTCATTCGCCACGGCGAGACGCCGAAGAACATGGCTGACGATCTTCGGATGCTGCTGAATCTGGCTGGCAACTGAGGCATGAGAGCAAACAAAAAGGCGACCCACGGGTCGCCTTTTTGTTTGCATCTGCCGTTTCAGGCGGCAAGTCCCATATGCCGGTGCATCGCCGCCTTCATCTTCTGCATCGCCTTTACTTCGATCTGGCGGATGCGTTCGGCCGACACGCCGTATTCGCTCGCCAGCTCATGCAAGGTGGCGGCGGCATCACCATCCTGAACCAGCCAGCGGCGTTGCACGATGGCGCGGCTGCGGTCATCCAGCGATGCCAGCGCCGACTGCAGGCCTTCCTCACGCAGACGGATGTTCTGCGCCGTCTCCATCACTTCCAGCGGTTCGGCCGCACTGTCGGTCAGCCAGTTGATCGGGGCCAAGCGAGCGCTGTCGCGGTCGTCGTCTTCGTTGCCGCCCTCCAGCGCCACGTCCTGACCCGACAGCCGGGTTTCCATCTCGACCACTTCTTCCGGTTTCACACCCAGCGTCTTCGCTACTTCCCGCACTTCCGCCGGATTCAGCGTGTTGCTGCTCTGCTTGAGGCTGCGCAGGTTGAAAAACAGCTTGCGCTGGGCCTTGGTGGTCGCAACCTTGACCAGGCGCCAGTTGCGCAGGATGTACTCGTGGATTTCGGCTTTGATCCAGTGGATGGCAAACGACACCAGGCGAACGCCGCGATCAGGGTCAAAGCGCTTGACTGCCTTCATCAGGCCGATATTGCCTTCCTGAATCAGATCGGCGTGCGGAAGACCGTAGCCAAGGTAGCCGCGGGCAATCGCGATCACCAGACGCAGGTGCGACATGACGAGCGTACGAGCGGCGTCCAGATCTTCATCTTCGCGGAAACTGCGCGCGAGCGACTGTTCCTGCTCTTCCGTGAGCAGCGGAATGCGGTTTGCAGCCTGTATGTAACTGTCGATATTGCCCAGCGCACCCGGCGCCGGCAAATTCGGAACTGTCAGAGCATGGGTCATGATCTATTCCTCCCTGTGTGCAAGATTAGCACTCCTCGCCTCTGAGTGCTAACGATCAAAAGGGTTCCCCGTGGCGCAGTCGGCAATGACTTGCGCGGAATTCAGGCCCGGCTTGGGGTTCGGGGTGGTGCAGGCTACAATCCGTAGATTCGTAACCGGGATTTTCGTCTGCCGTCGATGCGTGCAATCGCTCTGTCCGTCCTCGTCCTGATCGCCTGCCCGCCGCTTGTGTCCGCGCAGTTGCGTACCATCCCGGAAGATGCGATCAAGGCGACCATGCAGCCGCCGCGCAATGGCGTGGCCAAGGTCGGCAAGTATGAATTCAGGCTGGCGCCCGGCGCGCAGATACGTTCGGTCGATAACCGCATCGTGCTGCCGGTGATGGTCAACGCTGAGCAGCAGGTCCGCTATCAGCTCGACGCCAACGGTGACCTCTTCCGTGTCTGGATGCTGTCGCCGGACGAAGAGGACCTGCCGGCGCCCAAACAGTAAGCATGAAAGCAGGAAGCACTTCCATTCGATGAGCCGCAAGATCTATATCAAGACGTTTGGCTGCCAGATGAACGAGTACGACTCGGACAAGATGGCTGATGTACTCGGCGAGTCCGAAGGGCTCACCCAGACCGACCGGCCGGAAGACGCCGATGTAATTTTGTTCAACACGTGCTCGGTACGCGAAAAGGCACAGGAAAAGGTGTTCCACGACCTCGGTCGCGTCAAGCACCTGAAGCGCGAAAACCCCGATCTGCTGATCGGCGTCGGTGGCTGTGTCGCGAGTCAGGAGGGGGCGGCCATCGTCGAGCGTGCGCCGTATGTCGATATCGTGTTCGGTCCGCAGACATTGCATCGTCTGCCCGAGCTGATCGCGAAACGGCGTGCCAGTGGCCGGCCGCAGGTCGACATCAGTTTCCCGGAAATCGAGAAGTTCGATCACATGCCGCCCTCCCGGGTCGAAGGCGCAAGTGCCTTCGTGTCGATCATGGAAGGCTGTTCCAAGTACTGCACCTTCTGCGTCGTGCCGTATACCCGGGGCGAGGAAGTGTCGCGCCCGCTCGAGGATGTGCTGACCGAGGTGGCGACGCTCGCCACCCAGGGCGTCAGGGAGGTGACGCTGCTCGGGCAGAACGTGAATGCCTGGCGTGCGCCGATCAGTCCTGATTCGGACGAACTGGGCGATTTCGCCTTTCTGCTGGAATGCGTGCACGACATTCCGGGTATCGAACGCATCCGCTATACCACATCACATCCGCGCGAAATGACGCAACGCCTGTTTGACGCCTACGCGAAACTGCCCAAGCTGGTGTCGCAACTGCACCTGCCGGTGCAGTCGGGTTCGGACCGCGTGCTGGCCGCGATGAAGCGCGGCTATACCGTGCTCGAATACAAGGCGGTCGTGCGCAAGCTGCGTGCGGCACGGCCCGATCTTTCGCTGACGTCGGATTTCATCGTTGGCTTCCCCGGTGAGACCGAAGAGGATTTCGAAAAGACGATGAAGCTGATCGACGATGTCGGCTTCGACGGCAGCTTCAGCTTCGTCTATAGCGCCCGCCCGGGCACACCGGCGGCCGATCTGGCCGACGACACGCCGCAGGACGTCAAACTGGCCCGGCTTGCGCGGCTGCAGAAGCGCATCGAGGAACAGGCGCAGGCAATCAGCCAGTCCATGGTCGGTTCGGTGCAGCGCATCCTGGTCGAAGGCCACGCGCGCAAGGATCCGACCGAACTTGCCGGCCGTACCGACAACAACCGCGTGGTGAATTTTGCCGGGCCGGCGCGTCTGATCGGGCAATTCATCGATGTGCGCATCGAGGCTGCGCTGCCGCACAGCCTGCGCGGCGAGGCGGTGACGCGCGAGGCGTCCGGTGCGGCTCCCCTGGTGGCCAGCGCTTGAAGGCGCGGCCGCTGGAACTGGTGCTTGAGCCGCTGGACAACACGCGGCTGGCCAATCTGTGCGGCGTGCTTGACGAAAACCTGCGCCAGCTCGAAGCAGCCTACGACGTCGAGATCGCTCGCCGCGGTGACCGCTTCCGGATCACCGGCGAAGCGGCGCAGTCGCAGCGGGCGGTGACCGCACTGCGTCACTTCTACGGCGTGGCGAGGGACCATCTGAGCGTGGACGTCATCCAGCTCGGCCTGATCGAGCTGGCGAACCGCAGCCAGCCCGAGCAGGGCGCGCCGGCGCTGCTGACGCGCAAGAGCAATCTGCACGGCCGCACGCCGCGGCAGGTCGCCTACCTGCGGCAGATCCAGGACCACGACATCACCTTCGGCATCGGCCCGGCCGGTACCGGCAAGACCTATCTGGCCGTCGCCAGTGCGGTCGATGCGCTGGAGCGCGAAACCGTCGCGCGCATCGTGCTGACCCGCCCCGCGGTCGAGGCCGGCGAGCGTCTGGGTTTCCTGCCGGGCGATCTGGCGCAGAAGGTCGATCCCTATCTGCGGCCGCTGTACGACGCGCTCTATGACCTGATGGGCTTCGAACGCGTGGCCCGAGCCTTCGAGCGCCAGGTGATCGAGATCGCGCCGCTGGCCTACATGCGCGGCCGCACGCTGAACAACGCCTTCATCATCCTGGACGAGGCGCAGAACACCACGCCGGAACAGATGAAGATGTTCCTGACCCGCATGGGCATCGGTTCGAAGGCGGTGATCACCGGTGATCTGACCCAGGTCGACCTGCCGCGCGGCCACAAGAGCGGTCTGGGCGAGGCACGCAAGATCCTGCACGACGTGCGTGGCATCGCCATCACCGACTTCCTGGCCGAGGACGTGGTGCGTCATCCGCTGGTGGCCCGCATCGTGTCGGCCTACGAGCGCTTCGAGGCAGAGCGCGACGCGGAAGAGGCGATGCGCCGGGGACCGCGGAACTGATGCGGCTCAACCTGTCGGTGCAGTACGCCTTCGCGCGCGAGGCATGTCCGGCGCGCGAGGATGTGAAGCGCTGGGTCCGCGCGGCGCTCGATCCGGACGTCGTGGTCCGCGCCGACGTCACGGTCCGCTTTGTCGATGCAGCCGAGGGTCGCGCACTCAACCTCGAGTACCGCGGCCGTGACTACGCGACCAATGTGCTGTCCTTTCCGTACGAGCAGGGCGAGCACCTGGCCGGCGATCTGGTGGTATGCCAGCCGGTGCTGGCTGACGAGGCGCAGGCGCAGGGCAAGTCGTTTGCCGACCATGCGGCCCACCTGATCGTGCATGGCACGCTGCATCTGCAGGGCTGGGATCATGAAACGTCGGATGCCGACGCCGACGAGATGGAAGCCGAGGAGCGCGTCGTGCTTGCTCTGCTGGGCGTTGCCGATCCCTACGCTAGTGAGGCTGGAGACCAGGTCGCGGGTGGCTGAAACCGGTTGACGGCCGTCGGCACCGTGCCGGCGGTATCGTCGAAACGCCTGGGCGACGCGAAACTGGAACGTTTGCCGGGTTACACTGCGGCTGTGTTCGTTTCCGCCGTTCCGCATGGACAGTAGTTCCTCATCGCTGCCGCGCCCCGGTTTTCTCGAACGTCTGACCCATCTCCTGATGCGTGAGCCGGAAGACCGGGAACAACTGCTGGTGCTGCTCCACTCCGCTTTCGAACGCAATCTGCTGGATGCGGATGCCCTGTCCATCATCGAAGGCGCGCTGCAGGTGTCCGACGTGCCGGTGCGCGAAGTCATGATTCCGCGTGCCCAGATGGACTGCGTGGACATCGACGATCCGCTCGACAAGATCGTCCAGACCGCCCTGCGTACCGCCCACTCCCGTTTTCCTGTCATCGGTGACAACCGTGACGACGTGATCGGCATCCTGCTCGCCAAGGATCTGCTGCGCCTGCTGTCGGGGCATGACGATTCGCTGCGCGAAATGCTGCGTCCGGCCGTGTTCATTCCCGAGTCGAAGCGGCTCAACGTGCTGTTGCGCGAATTCCGCGCCAGTCGCAACCATATGGCCATCGTCGTCGACGAGTACGGCGGTGTGGCCGGACTGGTGACGATCGAGGACGTGCTGGAGCAGATTGTCGGCGACATCGAGGACGAGTACGACTTCGACGAATCGGCCGACAACATCCGCATTGACCAGGCCGGGCGCTACCGCGTCAAGGCCGCGACCGAGATCGAGGATTTCAACGCCGCCTTCGGCACCACCTTCGACGACGACGATTTCGATACGGTCGGCGGTCTGGTCATCCATCAGCTCGGTCGTCTGCCCAAACGTGGCGAGACGATAGAGATCGAAAACCTCCGCTTCACGGTGCTGCGTGCCGACAGCCGGCGTGTGCATACGCTGATGGTCGACCGCATCCTTCCCGCCAGTCCGGCGCCTGCCGCCGGATGAAACCGGCGGTGCGGCTGGCCGCAGCGGCTGCGGCC
>DATCUL010000061.1:0-3007 GCA_036567405.1 Methyloversatilis sp.
ATGCAGCGCGAAACCGCGCGGCGCCAGCACCACGATGGTCGAGCCGTGCTGGAACCAGCCCATCTCCTCTCCCTTGCGCAGCACCGTGTCGCACGGCAGTTCGTGCGGCCCGCGGTAACCCGCGTGCAGCAGCAGATCGAGGAAGTGCAGGCGCAGGCTGGCGACCAGGATTGCCGCCACCGGCACCAGCGTAATGCGCGCACCGCAGCCGGCGAGCGTGGCGGTGATCGCGGCACGCTCGTTGCGGCAGAACAGTCGGTCCACGCGCGCCAGCGCCGGCGGATTGACGTTCCAGGTGTCGCCCGGAAAGTAGGTCACGCGCTCAACGTGGCAGTCGTGCGGCGCATGGAAGCGGTGATACATCGACGCGGTGATGCGCAGCGTCACATAGCAGCCATCGCGGTAGTGCGCCGCCAGCGTCCCGTCGCCGACCAGTTCCGCCAGCGTGTAGCGCATGCCCTTGGCCTGCAGCAGCGTGTCGCCATCGATGCGGCCGCAGGCACCGACGATGGCGTCGCACGGGCTGACCAGCACGCCGGGCGTCATGTCGACCGGCCGCGCGCCGTCCTTCAGCTCGCGGATGAAACAGTCATGCAGGCTGCGGAAGCGCGTCTTCTTTGCTTCGCCCAGATCGATCGTGCTGAACATCCGCCACATGGCGATCGACAGATCGCGCACCAGCGGCTGTTCGATCTGGCTGAACCAGCCGGCGAAGCGGGTCAGTGCCGCGCGCGGAATGCGGTTGGTCAGCACGAAATTCAGCGCATCGAGCGACAGGCAGGACTTCAGGCGGTCGACCATGTTCATGGCGTCGTAACCTCGTGTTGATACATCGGTAAGCCATGGACGAAACCCTGCCCCTTTACGCCGCCGGTGCCGTTGCGCTGGCTGCGCTGCTGCCGCGCATCAGACGCCGGCTCGAACTGTCCCGCGCCAAGCACCGCTCGCTGGCCGGCCACGCGAAGATGTCGCGCAAGGTGGCGAAGCTGCTGCCCTTCTACGAATTCGACGAAGCCGGCTTCTGCGCCGCGGACGACGCGCCGCCGACCGTGGTCGAGCTGCGCCGCAACGGCTTCGAACGGCTGGCCGCGCTGTACCTCGAGCGCTATCCGCGCACGCGGGCGCTGACCGAGGAAGTGGAACCGCTGGTGTCCGACATGCAGTTCACCGGCGCCTACCGCGTTCCGTTCCAGTTCAGCCGTCACGTGCGGGCGAACCTGAAGGCCGGATCGTTCGTCGCGAGTTCGTCCGGTGTCACCGTGACCGATCTCGACGGCAACACCTGCTACGACCTGACCGGCTCGTATGGCGTGAACGTGTTCGGCTACGACTTCTACAAGGGCTGCATGGCGCGCGGCAACGCACGGGTCGAGGCGCTCGGCCCGGTGTTGGGTGCCTACCATCCGCTGCTGGCCGACAACGTGCAGCGGCTGTGCGCGATCTCCGGTCTCGACGAGGTGTCCTTCCACATGTCGGGCACCGAGGCGGTGATGCAGGCGGTGCGCCTGGCGCGCTACCACACGCGGCGCACCCACCTCGTGCGCTTCTGCGGCGCCTATCACGGCTGGTGGGGCGACGTGCAGCCCGGCGTCGGCAACCCGATCGCAGCCAACCAGACCTATACGCTGAAGGACATGCACGCCGACACGCTGCATGTGCTGCGCACCCGGCGCGACATCGCCTGTGTGCTGGTGAACCCGCTGCAGGCGCTGCATCCGAATGCCGGCGCCCCGGGCGACTCGTCGCTGGTGGACGGCAGCCGGCGCGCGCACTTCGACCGCACCGCCTACGCCGAATGGCTGCAGCAACTGCGAGAGGTCTGCAGCGAACGCGGCATCGTGCTGATCCTTGACGAGGTGTTCGTCGGCTTCCGTCTGGCGCCGGGTGGCGCACAGGAATACTTCGGCGTGCGCGCCGACATGGTGACTTACGGCAAGACACTGGGCGGCGGCTATCCGGTCGGCGTGCTGTGCGGCAAGCGCGCGCTGATGCGCCGCTACCGCGACGAGCGGCCGGCCGACATCTGCTTCGCGCGCGGCACCTTCAACTCGCACCCTTACGTCATGGCCGCGATGAACGAATTCCTGCGCGCGCTCGACACACCGGAAATCGCCGGGCTGTACGCCGGCCTCGACGACACCTGGAACGCGCGCGCCGAACAGCTGAACACGCTGCTGCACGAAGCCGGCCTGCCGGTGCGCGTCGCCAACCTGTCGTCGATCTGGACCGTGACCTACGACGTGCCGTCGCGCTACAACTGGATGCTGCAGTACTACCTGCGCGCCGAAGGCCTGGCGCTGAGCTGGGTCGGCACCGGCCGGCTGATCTTCAGCCTGAACTACGGCGAGGCCGACTTCAGCGCAGTGTGCGAGCGCTTCGTCGCCGCCGCACACCGGATGCAGACCGATGGCTGGTTCTGGACACCACCCGGTGCCAGCAACAAGGGCATCCGGCGGCGCATCCTGCGCGAGATGCTGCATCGGCGGCTGTTTCATCGGGAGTAAAGGATTTCGCGGGCCGGCCGGCCCGCGTGGTGCCGAGCTGAAACCGGCCCGACGCTCAGGCGTGATGCTGCGCGTGCATCGGATCGATCAGCTCGCCGCGCAGCAGATGCAGCGGTGCGCGCCAGTACAGCTTCACGTCGTGGAAGGGATCGGTCAGTATCTTGGTCAGCCACACCAGGCCAGTCTGCACGTCCTGCAGGTAGAACAGATGCACCGTGCGGAACAGCAGGCCGCCCGCGCCTATGCCGATCCAGGTCAGCGCCAGATTGTGCACGAAGCCGGTGGCGTCCGCGTGCGGCTCGAACAGTCCGAGCAGCGTCGGATCGAGATGCAGCGCCAGCGGCGACAGCGCCCAGATCACCATCAGCACCACCTTGCGTCGCAGGTTGTAGCCGACCTTGATGTCTTCCTTGTGCTCGTGCGTCGCCTGGTTGACGTGGTCATAACCCCTGGGCTCGAAGAAGAAGTGCCCCGACTGGCGCGTCAGCATCGACACGCCCCAG
>DATCUL010000062.1:0-3766 GCA_036567405.1 Methyloversatilis sp.
GATCAGCGCTGCCGACGCCGAGTCCATCGTCGAAGTGAACGCCAACCCGATCGCCCAGGGGGAAAGCGGCCGAACGGAAGCGCGCGTCGGCAGCAATGTCGTGATCGATACCGTGGGCGACTTCGACCTCGCCGCGCGCGAACGCAGCGACGTCGAGGCCCGCGCCAGTTCGAAGACCTGGGGGCTTGCAGCCTATGCCGACGGCTTTTCAAAGTCGGACATCCGCAGCAACTCGATTGCCGCGGTCGGCGCGGGTTCGGACATCCGCGCCGACGGCGACATCAACCTTGGCGCCGGGCGCGACGCGACCGGCGTGCGCAACAGCTTCTCGTCGGTGGCGCGCACCGACCTCTACAACAATTCACTGGTGCCGATTCCCGGCCTGGACTGGGGTGCCGACGGCCTGCTGACCCAGAACAACCGCATCCTCGTCGACGGCACGCTGCGCAGCGTACTGGACGTGAACCTGGTCGCGGACAAGGGCTTCGGGCATCTGATCGACGGCCATGGCGTCGCACGCGACCTGTACAGTCAGGCGGCCAGCGCGATCGCCAGCGGCATCAGCAACCTGTTCGGCGGTGGCGACGTGTCGATCGAGCAGAACAGCGGCCGCAGCATCGAGCATTCGGCGGCCGGTGCGACCGTCACCGGTGCGATCGATGCCGGCATCCACAACCAGCAGCGCATGACGATCAGCGAGACCGACCCCGGCGGCGGCGCCACGCCGGTCACCCTGACCACGCAGGTGCCGCGTGACGGTCAGGCAGCGAAATGCCAGACACCGGGGACGGCCGGCTGCACCTACGACACCTACACGAAGCAGTACTGGATCACGCGCAGCGAAGGCATCGACATGCCGACGGCGCGCATCGAAAACCTGCAGGACAACCTGCAGACGCGTATCGACCGGCTGAAGGAGATACGCGGCCAGTACCAGGGCCGGACCAGCAGCGGTGGCGATGCCAGCAATCCGGAGACCGTGGCGGCGCTGACCGCCGAAATCAACTTCCTCGAACAGCAGCTCGCCAGCCTGTTCCCGGGAGGCGGTGCAACCGCGTCGGTCACCGATGCCGCTTTCATCATCCTGCCGGAAATCCGGGCACGCGGCGGCAACATCAACGTCACGGGCGACTATCTCGCCGGCAGCGGCCAACTGGTCGCGCGCGGTGATGCGAAGATCGAGATCCTGAACAGCAGCACCGCCTTCCTGCGTACCGACGCGCTGACCATTCCGGAAGACGCGACCGGCCGGCTGACGCTCAACGGTGTTGCCATCCTCAACACCCCGGGCAGCAGCCCGACCACCGCGCAGGTCAACGCCGCGCTGAATGCGCGCAACAGCGGCGGCACGGCTGCCTTCGGCAAGGCCGGCATCGCACCCGATTCGGAGGTGCCATCGATCGAGGTACGTAACAGCTATGTGCCGGCCGACCTCGATACGCGCGCGCCCGACATCGAGGTGGTCGGCGACGTCAGCAACCTGCTTGGTTCGGTCACGATGCAAAGCGAACGTGGCAGCGTGCTGGTGCAGCCGAAGGACCCGCTGAATCCGCTGACTGCGCCGAACATCCAGGCCGACACGATCGACATCACGGCCGGGCGCGATTTCGTGTTCAGTTCGCCGTCGGCCTTCTATCACACGGCCGGCAATCCGCGCGACCTGTGGGGGGGCACGCGCACACCCGGCGGCACCAGCGGCGGTACCGCGAACGATTTCGAGGACGGCGGACTGTTCAGCGGTTCGTCGACCGTGCAGCGGGTCGGCAACGGTGCGCCGACCATCGCCGGCAACAATATCTTCATCAGCGCGCGCTATCTGAACATCAACGGGCTGCTGCAAAGCGGCCTGCAGGACCGCTCTATCACCATCGACGAGGCGGCGCGGGTGAATCTGAACATCGGCCCGTACCGGACGGCCACGACGCTGGCGCAGGCCAAGGCGAACTACGACGCGCTGGTCGCACTGGGCATGAAGCCGGCTGATCCGCGTTTCCGGATCAGCAATACGACTGGCAACATCGTCGCCTTCTTCAATGCCGAACTGAACCGCGTCGAACTCGAACCGGTGAAGGTGGAAGGCGGCAAGCTCGAACTGCTCGGTGAAATACTGAATACCGGTGGCGGGCGCATCGCGGCGATGGACGGCTACGGCCGCTTCGACATCAGAAATCTCAGCGGCTACGATCTGGTGATCACCGGACTGGACACCGGCAACGACATCGAAGGCCGCGTCCGCATCACCGACTACCTGCGCCGCTGGGACCCGCTCGCCAAAGCCATCGTGACCGGCCCCGCGGCATCTGACGCGACAGCACTGGCCTACTACAACAGCCTGAACCCGGTCACCCGCATCGTCACGCGCGTCGGCACCGACGTGCAGACGCGTGACGTCATCGTCACGACCGAAAGCACGCCGTCCGGCAACAAGCTGGTCGAAAAGACGGTGAAGAGCTACCTCGACCTGACCAACACCCGCGACACCAGCTACGCGCCGGTGCAGGGCCAGACCTACACCTGGGTGACCGGCCAGCGCAGCACGACCAACACCTATGCGCGCTACGAGAAGGAAACCAAGTTCTGGTTCTTCCCGGGCAGCTGGTCGCTGGCCGACCGCACCGCCTACGTCGAATACCCGGACGTGACGCCCTTGATGCAGGGCGAATACACGAAGATCGATACCAGCCTCGGTGACACGGCCTACCGCTACCAGCGGCGTGACGTGACGACCGCCTACAACAGCTGGTCGAGCGAACGCTCGAAGTGCTCGTGGTTCTTCTGCATCTGGAAGTGGCACACCTATGAGGTCTGGTCCGACATCGGCCAGAAGCGCTACAACACGCACACGATCAAGGGCGACTACTCGATCCCGATCCGCTTCATCGGCTACGACTCGGGTCAGATCGACGTCCGCAGCCTGTCCGGGATCATTCTGGCCGGCAGCCTGATCAACCGCACCGGCACCACCACGCTGGATGCCACCGCGGACAGCGGTCGGGCGGGCGGTGCGATCACCGCCGAGGGCGCGCGCGGCACAATCACCGCGCAGAGCCTGACGATGCGCGCAGCCGCCGGCATCGGCAATGCGCTGGCGCCGCTGCAGGTGAACATGCTCGCCGGCGGCGTGATCGATGCCGTCAGCGCGCAGGGCGACATCGGACTGCGGGCGGTTTCGGGCGACATGCGCGTGCGGCAGGCTCGTACAGACAATGCCGGTCGCGTCTTCCTGCAGGCGGACGGCGACATTCTTGCCGCCGGTACCGGTGATGCGGTGCGCGTGCAGGGTGGCGGCGTCGAACTGCTGTCGCTGTCCGGCCGCATCGGCAGCGATGCGCAGGCGCTCGTGGTGCAGACCGAAGCCACGCCGCAGGGTGGTGTGCGTGCCACGGCCAGCGGCAGTATCAATCTGCTGCAGCCGTCCGGCGACATGCAGCTCGACAAGGTCGAGTCGCTGACCGGCGACGTCACGCTGACGGCCGGCGATGGCCGCATCGTCGACGGCAACCGCAACGAAACCCGCGATACACGGGCCGAGACGGAGCTCGACCAGCTGTGGAACAACCTGCGCCTGCGTGCCGCCGACGGTGCAGCCGACAGTCTCGCCGACGCGCTGAAGGCGCACCGCGCGGGGGTGGATCGCGAGTACCGCGAATACTGGTCGCTGCGCCACGTGACCCTGATCGAGGACCCGGCCAGCGCCGGCCACTTTGTCTATCGTGCCGATGCCTACGACCCGGCTGCCGCTGCGCCGCGCCTGCATGCGCTGCAC
>DATCUL010000063.1:0-2806 GCA_036567405.1 Methyloversatilis sp.
AGGAGTACGAGCCGCACATCGAGGCCGGCCATGCGGTATTCGCCGGCGTCGACTATGCGGACGTGCTCGCCGCGGCCGGGCGCGCGTGCGACGTGATCGTGTGGGACGGCGGCAACAACGATTTCCCCTTCTTCGTGCCGACCATGCACGTCGTGGTGTGCGACGCGCTGCGCCCGGCGCAGCTGACCACGCACCACCCCGGCGAGGCGGTGCTGCGCATGGCGGACGTGGTGGTGATCAACAAGGTCGATGCGGCCTCGGCAGCCGATGTCGAGCGGCTCGAGGCGGCGATTCAGGTCATCGTTCCCGGTGTGCGGGTCGTGCGCGCGGCGTCGCCCGTGCGCATCGACGACCCGGAACGCTTGCGTGGCAAACGCGTGCTGGTGGTCGAGGACGGCCCGACGATCACCCATGGCGGCATGGCTTTCGGCGCCGGCATGAGTGCGGTACGGGCGCTCGGCGGCGTGGACATCGTCGACCCGCGCGCGAGCGCGGCGCCCGACATCGCCCGCGTCTATGCGCAGTACCCGCACATCGGCCCGGTGCTGCCGGCGATGGGCTACAGCGATGCCCAGGTCGCCGCGCTGCGGGCGACCATCAACGCCAGCGTGGCGGACGTCGTGCTGGCCGCGACACCGGTGGACCTCGCCCGGCTCGGCGGCGTCGAAAAGCCGGTCGTGCGTGTGCGCTACGCCTATGCCGATGCCGGTACGCCGACGCTCGCCGGCATCGTGATGCAGCGGCTGGACGCGGCGATGGCCTGATCAGATCGGTCGATTCGCCGCGCTTGCTTGTTGATTCAGTGCAAGGCCGCACGCGGCCTTTGGTGTTCTGCTTGCAAGTTGACGGCGGTGCCGGCGCGGTGTGATCTACTGCGTTAAGGTTGCATCGCTTCAGCGATTTCACGAGGAGACCGCGTTGTGAACAAGAAGACCCCGAATCCCGGCGCTTCCGCCGCCACCGGCAAGGATGCCGCGACTGCCCCGGCCAATCCGGTGGAAATGTTCCAGCAGACCTTCCGCGACCTGCTCGACGGTTCGGTCCGGGTGCACGATCCGTTCGGTGTGATGGCGCCGATGCTGCATGCGCAGCTTGCGTGGACCTCGCATCCGAATGAATTGACCGAGCGTCTGGCCGGCCTGTCGGCGGATCTGTGGCGGCTGCAGCAGTATGCGATGAACCGGCTGCTCGGCATACCCGATGCCGACCCGATTCCGGTGAAGGCCGGCGACGAACGGTTCGCCGATCCGGTGTGGTCGGAACAGCCGGGCTGGGATCTGCTGAAGGAGAGCTATCTCGCCTTCACCCACCACACGCAGGACATGCTCTACGCCACGCCCGGACTGTCGGACAAGGACCGCGAGCGCGCTGCGTTCTGGTGGCGGACCTGGTTGAATGCCGTGGCGCCGTCGAACTACCTGCTGACCAATCCGGTCGCGCTGCGCAAAGCGATCGAGACACGGGGAGACAGCCTGGTGCGCGGGTTCGACAATTTCCTCGCCGACCTGCAGGCGGGCGACGTGCGCATGACCAATCCGGACGATTTCAAGGTCGGCGAAAACCTGGCGACCACGCCGGGTTCGGTGGTGCGACGCACCCGCCTGGTCGAAGTGATCCACTACGCGCCGACGCAGCCTAAGGTGCATGCCGAGCCGGTGGTCATCATCACGCCGTGGATCAACAAGTTCTATGTGCTCGATCTGGTGCCGAAGAAAAGCATGATCCGCTTCCTGCTCGATCAGGGGCTGGACGTGTTCATCACGAGCTGGAAGAACCCCGACGCCTCGATGAGCGACGTCAGCTTCGACGACTACCTGATCGACGGCGTGCATGCGGCGGTCGAGGTGGCACGCGGGATGAGCGGCGCTTCGCGCGTGCATGCCGTCGGCTACTGCATCGGCGGCACTGCACTGACGACGTACATGGCCTGGGCGAACCGCCATTTCGCGCCGGACGACGTGCCGGTCGCCGATTTCACGCTGCTGACGACGCTCACCGATTTCCGCGCGCCGGGCGAGATCGAGGTGTTCATCGACGAAGCGAGCATACGGTCGCTGTGCGACGGCATGGCGAAGAAGGGCTTTCTCGACGGCAAGGAAATGGCGTCGTCGTTCCGGTTGCTGCGTGCCAACAGCCTGATCTGGCATTACGTGGTCAACGGCTGGCTGTATGGTGAGACGCCGCCGCCGTTCGACGTGCTGTACTGGAACATGGACACCACGCGCATGCCCCATGCGATGCACAGCTGGTATCTGCGCGAGCTCTACCTGCACAACAGGCTGATCGAGCCGGACGCGCTGACGGTTGCCGGCGAGCCGATCGATCTCGGGCGCATCACGCAGCCCTTGTATGCCGTATCGGCGCAGGACGACCATATCGCGCCCTGGCACCAGACCTTCCTCATCAACAACCATGTGACCGGTGACAAGCGATTCGTGCTGTCGAGTTCAGGCCACATCCTGGGCATCGTCAATCCGGTTGTCGTGCCGCCCAAGCGCAGCTACAAGGTGGCCGACGCCCAGGGCAAGGACACTGTCGACACCTGGCAGGCGCGCGCCGAAGAGCGGCAGGGCAGCTGGTGGGAGGACTGGATGGCGTGGCTCAAGCCGCGTGCCGGCAAGCTGGTGAAGGCGCGCGCTGCGTCGTCGGTCGACTTTCCGGAACTGGCGCCGGCGCCGGGCACCTACGTGCTCGAACGCTGAGCGGTCGCACAGGCGTTTCGTCGTCGATTGCCGGGACTCAGCGTGCCGCCCTCGTGGTGCTGCGGCGGGATGCCCGGACGGGCGCGGTCGCGTGACGCCAGTTG
>DATCUL010000064.1:0-2203 GCA_036567405.1 Methyloversatilis sp.
CGCGTCCAGGCGCTCGGCCAGCGTGCCGCTGGCCGGCAGCGGCGTGGCGACGGCACTGGCGGCGAGTCCCGCCTGGCCATGCAGCACGCGCAGCGACAGCGACTGCGCCTCGATGCGTTCGCTGTCGCTGAGTGCCAGCGCGCGCGCCAGTTCGTTGCGAAGTTCGCGGATGTTGCCCGGCCACGGATAGCCCATCAGGCAGGCCATCGCCTCGTCGCTGAGCGATGCGCCGGGCCGGCCGAGCTGGACGCCGACCTCGTCGACGACGCGCCGGGCGATCGGCTCGATGTCGCCCACCCGCTCGCGCAGCGAAGGCATGGTGAAGGTCACGCCAGCGATGCGGTAGTACAGGTCCTCGCGGAACAGACCGTCGCGCACCCGCTGTTCGAGGTCACGGTGGGTGGCGGCGATCACCCGCACATCGACCGGCACCGCGTGCGTGCCGCCGACCGGCCGCACCTCGCCCTCCTGCAGCACGCGCAGCAGGCGCACCTGGAAGGCAGGCGATGTCTCGCCGATCTCGTCGAGGAAAACCGTGCCACCGTCGGCCCGCTGAAAGAGGCCCGTGTGATCCTCGAAGGCACCGGTGAAGGCACCGCGCTTGTGGCCGAACAGCTCGGATTCGAGCAGCGTCTCCGGAATGGCGGCGCAGTTCTCGACCACGAAGGCGCCGCCGGAGCGGGGGCTGGCGTAGTGGATGGCGCGCGCCAGCAGTTCCTTGCCGGTGCCCGATTCGCCGAGCACGAGTACCGACAGGTCATAGCGCGCCACGCGCGCGGCCATTTCACACACGGCGTCGAGCGGGCTGCCGTCGGCACGTTCGATGCGGTCGAAGCCGAAGACCTGGCGCGCACGTTCGAGCTTGTGCGCGGCGCGCTGGCGCAGCACCGGCGTGCTGGTGCGCAGTTCGAGATCGAGCCGCGCGGTCTCGCGCTGCAGCGTCTGCGCCTCGGCGGCGTTGCGCACCGTGGCCAGAAGGTGGTCGGGCACCCACGGTTTGAGGAGGTACTGATAGATGCCGGCGTCGTTGATGCCGGCAATGATGTCTTCCGAATCCGTGTAGCCGGAAATGACGATGCGCACCGTGTCCGGCCAGCGTTCGCGCACTTCCTTCAGAAACAGCACGCCGGTCAGGCCGGGCATGCGCTGGTCGCACAGGATGACGCTCACCTCGTGCCGCTCGAGCTGCTGGCGCGCGTCGTCGGCGCCACTCGCGGTCAGCACGTTGAAATCCTCTTCCAGCGTGCGGCGCATCGCGTCCTGCGAGCGTACCTCGTCATCGACCACCAGCACGGTGGGCAGCCGCGGCGTCGCGCTCATCGGCCGACGGCCTCGCGGTGCACGGCCAGGTGGCGCGGTGTCCACGCGTGCGGCAGCTTGTGCACGAAGTGGTAGCGCGCGACGTGATAGCTGGGATCGAAGCCGTAGAAGTTGCGGTGCATGCGGGACAGTTCTTCCTTGCGGTAATCGGCGAGCGGACGGGCAGCCTCGTCGGCGGCGCGCTCGTGCTGTTTGCGCATCAGGCGGTCGCGCAGATTGTACGACGCAGCCAGCACGCGGGCTTCGCGCAGTGCCGCATCGAGAAAACCGGCGGCGCACTGCTCGAAGCAGCGGTCGATCAGGCCGCTGCGCACCGCATCCGGCGCCGACACCGGCAGCCGGCGCTGCATCAGTGCCGCCGCACCGTCCTGGCCAAGGCGGCGCGGCGCGAGATAGGTCCAGTACTCCGAACCATACAGATTGCCCATGTTCCGGTAGTGCGGATTGAGCATGACGCCGCGGTGCGCCCACACCTTGTCCGCCGCCAGCGCGAGGAAGGCGCCACCTGCACCGGCGTTGCCGCGCAGCAGCGACACCGTGAGTCGATCCGTGGTGGTGATGATCTCGAGCGCGACATCGTTCATCGCGTTGATGTTGCGCCACGACTCGTCGGCCGCGCTGTCGCCGGCGCGGTGCGCTGCCGCCTCGATGCAGTTGAGATCGATGCCGTTGCTGAAGAAGCCAGCACCGCCAGCCAGCAGCAACACCTGCGTGTCGCGCCGCTTCACCTCGCGCAGCGCGGCCAGCAGCCGTTCGCACTGCGCGGTCGACATCGCGCCGTTGTAGAAGTCGAAGCTCAGCACGCCGACGCGTGCGCCGGCATCGCCTGTCTCGATGTAGCGCAGTTCGCCCCACTCGTCGTCGTCGCGCGACAGCGCCACCG
>DATCUL010000065.1:0-4389 GCA_036567405.1 Methyloversatilis sp.
GTCCGAGGCGCAGACCACCAGCAGCGGCGCCCGCGCAATGTCGGCAAACAGCCTGGCCTGCGGCGACAGCGCGAGCCGGGCGTCGACGATCACTCGCAGCGGCTGGCGTTCCGTGTCGACCTCGCGCACCGTCAGCGACGGATCGTCCTCCTGCACCGTGCCGATGCCGGACAGGATGGCGCAGGCGCGCGCGCGCCAGCGGTGACCGTCGCGCCGCGCAGCCGGGCCGGTGATCCACTGGCTGACGCCGTTGTCCAGCGCAGTCACACCATCCAGCGTCGACGCGGTCTTCAGTCTGACCCAGGGCCGGCCGCGCGTCATGCGCGACACGAAACCGATGTTGAGTTCGCGCGCATCCGCCTCCAGCACGCCGCATTCGGTGGCGATGCCGGCGGCAGCCAGCCTCGCCAGCCCCTGTCCCGACACCAGCGGATTCGGGTCGCGCATGGCGGCAACGACGCGCGCCACACCGGCGGCAATCAGCGCGTCGGCGCACGGCGGCGTGCGGCCCTGATGGCTGCACGGCTCCAGCGTCACGTAGGCCGTCGCACCCCGCACGTCGCCACCGGCCGCACGCAGGGCATGCACTTCGGCATGCGGCTCACCGGCCCGCACATGCCAGCCCTCGCCGATCACCTTGCCGTCGCGCACGATGACGCAGCCCACACGCGGATTCGGGCTGGTGGTCCACAGCCCTCGTTCAGCCAGACGCAGCGCCCGCGCCATGAAGCGATGATCGGCGGCGCCATTCCCCGTACCGGTTACCACCGCTCAGGCCCCGCTCTTGCGCGGCGTGCGCACGGGCTTGGTCACCTCGCGCACCACTTCCGAAAATTCATCGACGTCCTCGAAGTTGCGATAGACGCTGGCAAAGCGGATGTAGCCGATCTTGTCGAGCTTCTTGAGTTCGCGCATCACCAGCTCGCCCAGCCGGTCGGTCGCCAGTTCGCGCACGCCCATCGTGAGCAGCCGTTCCTCGATGCGGTCCATCGCCATGTCCACCGCCTCGGTCGTGACCGGCCGCTTGCGCAGCGCCAGCATCATGCTGGCACGCAGCTTCTCGCGGTCGTAGTCGGCCCGGCGGCCATCCTTCTTCACCACCTGCGGCATCTTCAGGTCCACCCGCTCATAGGTCGTGAAGCGCTTGTCGCAAGCCGCGCAGCGGCGGCGGCGGCGGATGATGTCGCCGTCCTCGCTTTCGCGGGTTTCGACCACCTGGGTGTCGGGGGAGCTGCAGAACGGGCATTTCATGGCGGTGCTCCATGCGTGAACCGCGCGAATGTTACGCCCTGAAGGGAATCAACGCCGCGCCACCGGGACGGCGGCCGGATCGGATCAGTTCAGCCGCCTTCGGAGGCCTGTATCAGCTGGTGATAGACGAAGGCGGTCAGCGCCAGCCTGTCCTGTTCCGGCACATCGGTGAATTCGACGCCGTGATTGACGGCGACGGCTTCGTTCTCGGGTTCGCTCGCATTGCTGACCGAGCGGATCACGACGCCGACCTGCACGAACTGGTCGATGTCGTCGAACTGCAGGCGGAATTTGCAGCGCATCGCATCGCCGGTCGCGCCCAGCGTGGCTTTGGCGGCCAGCAGCGCCCCGCCCTTGCTGATGTCAATCAGCGTGGCCGCGTGCGGCTTACCCGCCGCGTCGGTCACGGCCGCAATGATGCGCACCGCCGCCCGCTGCCCCCGACGCACCCGCATGCCGCGCACTTTTTTCGGATAGCTCAGGTGCAGGTAGGGAAACGGCGTGTTGGCCATCTTCAGGACATGGGCCGGGAACGCATACACGCTCTTGCCGGAGAAGAAGCGCACGACGAAGGCGGCGTCCTGCTTCACGATGGCGTAGCCACCATCGACCATCGGCGCCGTCACCATGACGCTGCGCCCCTTCGAGTAGCCGAGCAGGCGCAGGGTGTAGCGCTGCGAATCCTCGCCGGCCGCCTGCAGCTGCAGCACGTCACCGATCTGCAGACGGATTTCCTCCAGATCGAGCAGGATGCCACCCTTGTCGGCCTCCGGCTTGGGTTCCGCATCCTGACCGGCACGAGCGGTCACCGACGGCAGCGTATTGCTGACCTTGTCCCGGTACAGACCGCGCTCGCTCAGCACATCGAGCTGGTTCTGCGTCTGGACGATCACCCCGGCACGCAGCAACAGCTTGTTGTTGCTGTCGAACAGCGAATAGGGCAAGGGCTTGCCCAGCACCACATCGGTCTTGCGTACGGGAATCATCAGCGCGCTCGTTGCAGAAAGTGTGTGCGGTTTATCGGCGCACTGCGGCAAAACTTGATGCCCCCCGGCAACAGCCGGGCGAGCACCATCCGGCCGCCAAGTCAAGCCGCCAAAGATGCGGTTTTCACTACTGGCAGCCCGTCGGGGGTCTGTCCATAATGACGTCACGCTCACGCGGGCGATCCCTGCGTGCTGCGTTGCCGTGGCAGCCACACGCTGCCGACCGAGAGCCGCAACACCATGCATCACCGATGCGCGAAAGCCATGCAGCCGTCCGGGGGCCATGCCCCGGCGGTCGCGTACCGGGCTCGCGTGGCGTCATGCGGTTCGCCAAAAAGAGGAGAAACCTGGATGTCCGCTTTACCCAACCCCCTTCTGGTGTCTGATCCGGATGCCGTCGAAACCCAGGAATGGCTCGACGCACTCGAAGGCGTGATCGAACACGCCGGCGAACAGCGCGCGCACTACCTGATCGAACGGCTGACCGAACTGGCTCGTCGCGCCGGCATCAATCTGCCGTACTCAGCGACCACCGCCTACGTGAACACCATCCCGGCCGGCAAGCAGACGCCGGCGCCGGGCGATCACGAAATCGAGCACCGCATCCGCAACTACATCCGCTGGAATGCGATGGCCATGGTGCTGCGGGCCAACAAGGACACCAATGTCGGCGGACACATCGCCAGTTTCGCCTCGAGCGCCACGCTGTACGACGTGGGGTTCAACTGGTTCTGGCGCGCGCCGAGCCCGACCCATGGCGGTGATCTGATCTACTTCCAGGGCCACTCGGCGCCCGGCGTCTACGCGCGCGCCTTCCTGCTCGACCGCATCAGCGAATCGCAGCTCGACAACTACCGGCAGGAAGTCGGCGGCAGCGGTCTGTCGAGCTACCCGCACCCCTGGCTGATGCCCGATTTCTGGCAGTTCCCGACCGTGTCCATGGGCCTGGGGCCGCTGCAGGCCATCTATCAGGCCCGCTTCATGAAGTATCTGCAGGACCGCGGCATCGCCAACACCGAAGGCCGCAAGGTGTGGTGCTTCATCGGCGACGGCGAGACCGACGAGCCGGAAACGCTGGGCGAGATCGCGATGGCCGCCCGCGAAAAGCTCGACAACCTGATCTTCGTCGTCAACTGCAATCTGCAGCGCCTCGACGGGCCGGTGCGCGGCAACGGCAAGATCATCCAGGAACTGGAAGGCGATTTCCGCGGTTCCGGCTGGAACGTGATCAAGCTGCTGTGGGGCGGCTACTGGGACCCGCTGCTGGCACAGGACAAGAGCGGCCTGCTGGCGCAGCGCATGATGGAAGTGGTCGACGGCGAATACCAGACCATGAAGGCGCGCGACGGCGCCTACGTGCGCGAGCAGTTCTTCGGCAAGTACCCGGAACTGGCAGCCATGGTCGCCAACTGGAGCAACGAGGACATCTTCCGCCTGAACCGCGGCGGCCATGATCCACACAAGGTGTACGCCGCCTACCACGCCGCGGTGAACCACACCGGCCAGCCCACGGTCATCCTGGCCAAGACCATCAAGGGCTACGGCATGGGCGGCTCGGGCGAGGCACAGAACATCTCCCACCAGCAGAAGAAGGTCGATCTGGAATCGTTGCGCGCCTTCCGCGACCGCTTCGATCTGCCGATCAGCGACGCCGACATCGAAAGCCTGCCCTACCTGAAGTTCGAGGAAGGCTCGAAGGAACTCCAGTACATGCGCGAACGGCGCATGGCGCTCGGCGGCTACCTGCCGAGCCGCCGCAGCAAGGCCGAACCGCTCGAAGTACCGCCGCTGTCCGCCTTCGACGCGCTGCTCAAGGCGTCGGGCGAAGGGCGCGAACTGTCCACCACGATGGCCTTCGTGCGCATCATGAACATCCTGCTGCGCGACCCGCACATCGGCAAGCGCGTGGTGCCCATCGTGCCGGACGAGTCGCGCACCTTCGGCATGGAAGGCATGTTCCGCCAGATCGGCATCTGGAACCAGGAAGGCCAGAAGTACGTGCCGCAGGACGCCGACCAGCTGATGTTCTACAAGGAATCGAAGACCGGCCAGATCCTGCAGGAAGGCATCAACGAGGCCGGCGGCATGAGCGACTGGATCGCCGCCGCCACCAGCTATTCGGTACACGGGGTGGCGACCATCCCGATCTATC
>DATCUL010000066.1:0-2780 GCA_036567405.1 Methyloversatilis sp.
CTGCGGAACGCCGTGATCTTCGGTGCCAGGGAGCCGTCGGTGCGCGGCCAGTCATAGACGAACTGACCGTTCCGGCTGGCGATCTGCCGTGCAACCACCTCGGTCAGCACCGGATTGCCGATGTCCGCCAGCGTCTTTCCGGCCAGCGTCGGATGCATGATCATTTCGCTGTCTTCGGCGGATTTGCCCGGCTGCACGATGTAGACGTAGCCGGTCTGCCCGATGCGCAGCGACTTCAGCGACTCGAACAGACGGTCGATGTCCGGCTGCACATCGACGCGGGCTGACAGCGCACCCACGACCCGGCCCGATGCGTCGGTGATCGGCTCGAGCGAGGAAATGAAGTGACGACCGTTGCGCAGCACCACACCGGTGTAGGCCTGACCCGCCAGCAGCGCTGCGGTGTCCTTGCCCTTGTTGATGGGTTTGCCGGCCATCGACTTGCCATCCTTGTCCTTGAGCAGCGTCGCCACCCGCACGAAGTCATCGCCGACACGCACCATGATCGCCGGATCGGTGCCGGTCAGCTCGCGCAGGGTGGTCATGCGGCTGGTGTCGCCATTGATCGTGCTGTTGCCGATGCGGGCGATCCGCACCGCGCCGTAATCGCCCATCGGCATCGTGTCCTCGCCGATCACGATGTCGCCACCCAGTCCGTGCTTGAGCGCACGCATGCCCTTGGCGGCGCTGGACATCGCGTTTTCGTAGCTCAGGTCGAACAGCTTGATGTTGGCGTCCGCCAGCTCGCCAAGCTGAACTTCGGTCTGGTTTCGGGCGGTGCTGTTGGTCGATATCGACACGATCGCGATCAGCAGCGCAAACACGACGGCGCATAGCAGCGCAATCGAAACCGACAACTGGTGGACGACCGACAGACGGTTGAATGCGCGCATGGGTATTCTCCTCCGGGTCCCGGCAATGACCGGGCTGGCAGGCTGGTGTGCCTGCTGTGTGACTTACGGCACGCTCGGAAGAAACTGAAATCAGACGACTTTTTCGACGCTGCAGCCAGCGTCGCGCAGCCGCGCGAGCACGCCGTCATGACCGGTCAGGTGCGCCGCGCCGAATGCGGCGAATACGCCGCCCTGCCTGATTTCGGGCAGCAGGCGCTGCACGAAGCGCGGGTTGCGCTGCGTCAGCAGCGCGTTCATCAGGCGTTGCGCGTGCCGGCGCAGCGCCGGGTCGTCGCCGATGAGGCGGGTGTTGATGCGCGCCAGTTCGTCGATGTCGCCAGCCAGCCACGCCGCAATCATCGGTGCGACCCCGGCCTGCAGCGTGTCGTGACGTCGCGCGGTATCGATCAGCAGCGCGATCTGTGTCGACGCCGGCAACGTGGCGAAGGCGTCTATCTGTTCCTGTACCTGCTCGATCGGCTGCACCGGCCGGTTAAGCGCCTGTGCGTTGCGGATCAGCAGTTCGTCGAGCGTGGTCTGCGCCGGCCCCAGCGGCTGCAGCAGCGTCACCAGTGCCGCCCATGGGCGAAGACGCGGCTGCACGCGCGTGTCGATGTTGTGCAGCGTCAGTGCCTGCGCCACGCGTGGCCAGTACTTGCGGCCGACCAGCCGCGGCAGGTCATCGTAGCCGGAGGTGCTGGCCGCCATGAAAACATTGACCGCGTCGGCGTCGGTCACCAGTTCCGGCATGAACACGCGGGCGCCGGCCAGCAGGTCCTGCAGCGTGCGCGCCCGTTCGAGCACGCGCGGGTCACCGCTGTGCAGCGTGCCGAACAGGTGGCTGGGCGGTGCGTCACCGACGGCTACCCGCCACAGCAGCCCTTGTCCATAAGATTCGGAACCCTGCGCCCGGGCCAGCGCCGGGCTGAGGATCAGCGCGGCGACCTGCTGCAGGAAGAGGCGCCGGCTGGTCACGACCAGGCGCTGCGGATGGCGGCGATGCCGTGCGCGCCGCAGGCGTGGGCCCGGGCTTCGTGCGAGCCGTCGAGCCCGCCGATGGCGAACACCGGAATCGCGCAGTCGGCGATCAGGTCGGTCAGCGCGTCCCAACCGAGTACCGGAGCGCCGGGGTGGGTCGCGGTCGGCATCACCGGCCCGAGTACCGCGTAGTCGAGTCCGAGCCGCTGCGCGTGCGCCAGATCGTCGGCCGTGTGGCAGGACGCGCCGACCCAGTCCAGCGCAGGCCGGGCGTCGAGCGCGGCCAGCTGCGCCGATTTCAGATGCACGCCGTCGGCGTCCAGCGACTGTGCGGCGTCGGGGTCGCCATTGATCACCGTCAGCGAACCCGCGCTGCGGGCGATCCGGATCGCCTCGGCCGCAAACGCGCGCGCAGCGTCGTCGAGTACCGGTTCGCGGATCTGCAGCAGCAGCGGGCGGGCGGCGCAGGCGCGGCGGATCGCGTCGAGCTGGGCGGTGGCGCCGATCTGCCAGGCATGGCTGACCGCCATCCGGCCGGGCAGCTTCAGCGACTTGAGCACCGGTCCGTTGGCCGGCAGCATCGGCCCGACTGTCAGCGTGTCGGCGCGCTGCCAGCACAGCGCGCTGTGCACGCGGTCCTGCAGTTCGCCGCTCCATGCCTCGACGCGGAAGAAGTGCAGCCGGACGAAGGCGTGTTCGTACTCGTGCGACAGCGTGATCCAGGGCGAGCATTCGAGCACCCGTATGCCCAGTTCCTCGTCCAGTTCGCGCACCAGCGCGTCCACCGGGCGCTCGCCCGGCTCGACCTTGCCGCCGGGAAATTCCCAGTAGCCCGGATAGAAGGTGCCGGGCGCGCGCTGGCCGAGCAGGAACTGGCGCCCCTGCGGGCCGTCGCGGAAGATGACGGCC
>DATCUL010000067.1:0-4698 GCA_036567405.1 Methyloversatilis sp.
AGCTGGTTTCGCCGTTTCTGCCGGTGCGGGCTTTGGAGCGGATGCTGCGGGGGCCGGTGCCGCGACCGCCATGGCCGGTTTCGACGCGGCGGGTGCCGCTGCCACTGCCGCGACCGGGGCTGCAGCGAGCGTGGTCGGGGCGGTCTGTTTGGCGACGTTTTTCGGGGTGTTGCCCACCATCTCGCGGATCAGGTTCAGCTTGCTCTGGGCGCCGGCATTGGACGAATCGAGCTGCAGCGCGCGGTCGTAGGCCTGCGTGGCCATGCGGGCATAGATGTCGCCGAGGTTCTCGTGCGCCACCGCGTAGCTCGGATGGGTGCGGATGGCCATTTCGAGCGCGGTCTTGGCCTTGTCGTACTGCTTCTGCTGCGCGTACAGCACCGCGAGGTTGTTGTAGGGCTCCGGCAGTTCCGGGTAATCCTCGGTCAGTTTCTGGAATACCGCGGTGGCTTCCGGCGTGCGGTTCAGTTCGGTCAGTATCAGCCCGCGGAAAAACCGGCCCTGCGGATCGCGCGGACGCTGCGCGAGAAAGGCATCGACCTTTTCCAGTGCCTGCTGGGGCTGCTTCTGCCGCAACAACTGCTCGGCATCCTGCAGGTTGTCGGCGAATGCCGGCTGCAGCGATGTGCCCATCAGGATGAGACCGGCTATCAGGCACTGGAGCAGGCCGGGACGGAGACGGGTGGGTGAGGCCATGTGTTAGACTTTTTGGCGTGGATACGTCGTTTGACAGTCCCGAATCTTATCAAGAAGGCGTGCCGACGTCCTGCTGTTGCGCCTGAATTGCCGTTATTCACACACAGCGCATCCCGAGTCTTCCGGTTTTTCCGATATTCCCATGCTCAAGATCTACAACACCGCCGCCCGCGAAAAGCAGGACTTCGTTCCGATGGAAGCCGGGCGCGTACGCATGTACGTATGCGGCATGACGGTTTACGATTTCTGCCACCTCGGTCACGCGCGGGTGATGGTGGTGTTCGACATGGTGACGCGCTGGTTGCGGGCGTCCGGCTATGCGGTCACCTACGTGCGCAACATCACCGACATCGACGACAAGATCATCCGTCGCGCCGAGGAAAATGGCGAGACGATGCGTGCGCTGACCGACCGCTTCATCGCCGCCATGCACGAGGATGCTGACGCGCTCGGTGTGTTGCGTCCGGATCACGAGCCGCGGGCGACCGAGTTCGTGCCGCAGATGCAGACCCTGATTCAGCGCCTCGAACAGAAAGGGCTGGCTTACCGGGCAGCCAGCGGTGACGTCAATTACAGCGTGCGCAAGTTCGACGGCTACGGGAAGCTGTCGGGCAAGTCGCTGGACGAACTCCGTGCCGGCGAACGCGTCGATGTGATCGATGGCAAGCAGGACCCGCTCGATTTCGTGCTGTGGAAGCACGCCAAGCCGGCCGAACCGGTAGAGGCGAAGTGGGCTTCGCCGTGGGGCGATGGCCGGCCGGGCTGGCACATCGAGTGCTCGGCCATGAGTTCGCAGCTGCTGGGCGATCAGTTCGACATCCACGGCGGCGGTGCCGATCTGCAGTTTCCGCACCACGAAAACGAGATCGCGCAGAGCGAGGGCGCGCACGGTCACACCTTCGTCAATTACTGGATGCACAACGGTTTCGTGCGTGTCGACGACGAGAAGATGTCGAAGTCGCTCGGCAACTTCTTCACCATCCGCGAGGTGCTGCGCAAGTACGACGCCGAAGTGGTGCGCTTCTTCATCCTGCGTGCCCACTACCGCAGTCCGCTGAACTATTCCGACGCTCACCTCGATGATGCCCGCGGTGCGCTGACCCGCCTGTATACAACATTGAAGAACGTGCCGCCGCTCGCCCGGTCGCCGGACTGGAACACGCCGGCCGGGCAGCGCCTGCGCGCCGCGATGGACGACGACTTCAACACGCCGGAAGCCATGGCAGTGCTGTTCGATCTGTCCGGCGAGGCCAATCGCAGCAATGATGCGGCCGTGTCGGGCGAACTGCGCGCCCTGGCCGGTGTCCTGGGTCTGCTGGAACGTGCGCCTGAAGAATTTCTCAAAGGACGCACGCAGGATGGTGGGCTGGATGATGCGCAGATCGAGGGCCTGATCGCGCAGCGTGTGGCGGCCAAGAAGTCCCGTGATTTCGCTACGGCGGACAGGGTGCGCGATGAATTGAAGAAGCAGGGCGTGATACTGGAAGATTCTGCGGCAGGTACGACCTGGCGGCGGGTTTAGGGGCAGTTGGCAGTCGATCCGGGCGCGCGCGGGAGGGCTGCCGCCAGACCCGGGGCGATCATACCGATGCCAGCTGACTGGCCTGCTGCCGCCAATGCGTGCGGCAGCGTGTCCATGATGATCGGCGAACCCTTGATTCAACTTCCTACCGGAGGCTTTCGGTGCGTGCAATCACAATAAAGTCCGCCTGGCACGGCCACAGCGACTGCAGCAACTGTGGTGTACGTCAGTCGGCGCTGTTCGCCGAACTGGTCGAAGCCGACTTTGCGCTGCTCCACGACCAGATTGACGATCTCGACTATCCGGCCGGCGCCGTCCTGTACCACGCAGGCGCGCACGGAGACTGGCTGTTCACGCTGCGGGCCGGTGCGGTCAAGCTGGTGCGTTACGGGGCTGACGGGACTCAGCGCATCCTGCGCGTGCTGCGCCGGGGTGATGTGTTCGGGCTGGAGTCGCTGGTCAGCCCGGCCTACGACCACACTGCGATCGCGTTGTCGCCGGTCGCGCTGTGCCGCATCCCGCGTCCACTGATCGAGCGTCTGAACCGCGATACCCCGCGCCTGCAGAAGCCGCTGCTGACGCACTGGCATGCGGCGCTGGCCGAAGCCGACGCATGGCTTGCCGAACTGGCGGCCGGCCACGCCGACGTGAAGACACGCGTGGCGCGTCTGTTGCTGCGACTGGGCAGCGATGCCGATGCCGGGCACACCATAAGGCTCAGTCTGGAGGACATCGGTGCCATCCTGGGGGTCGCGCCCGAGTCCGCCAGCCGCGCGCTGGGCGTGCTGCGTCGCAGCAATCTGCTTGCGGATGCGCAGGACAGCCGCCATCACTGGTGGATAGACGTACCCGGCCTGCAGGCACTGGTGGCGACGCCCGACGAGGGCTGATCGAGCCTTCCGGAGGCCGGGTCCAGCCGGTCGGCGCATTTGAGCTGGCGCAAGGGAATAGCGACATTCGTGATTCTTATAGCAGACATAAGAAGCAGTTATCTATAAAGTGCGACCTCCGAAAGGAAGGCGCAGGTCGTTGATAGCCCGCGTTCAGCACTGTCTGACACATCCGCACCTTGCGGATGTCGAGTCTGTTTCAACCGTCGAACCGGGACGGCATGCGGTGTCTGCCGCAGCCCCGCCCACGGTGGTTTTTGGAGAGCCGCATGAAATTCGCCTTGTCGCCGGAGCAGGCACGCTCCGGCGAAATTCCCGTCCCGCCCTGGGTCAAGAGCCTCAAGCTGGCAAAGTGGGTCGCTGATGTTGCAGCGCTCACCAAGCCCGATGCCATTTACTGGTGTGACGGTTCGCAGGAGGAGTACGACCGCCTGTGCGCCGAAATGGTGGCTTCCGGCACGATGAAGCGCCTCGACCCGGTGAAGCGCCCGAATTCCTACCTCGCGCTGTCCGATCCTTCCGACGTTGCGCGCGTCGAAGACCGCACCTTCATCTGTTCCGAACGCGAGGAAGACGCCGGCCCGACCAACAACTGGATGGCGCCGGCGCAGATGCGCCAGACGCTGAACGGCCTGTTCGACGGCTGCATGCGCGGCCGCACGATGTATGTCGTGCCGTTCTCGATGGGCCCGCTGGGTTCGCACATTTCGCAGATCGGCATCGAACTGTCCGATTCACCCTATGTTGCGGTAAACATGCGCATCATGACGCGCATGGGCAAGGCTGTTTACGACGTCATCGGCAAGGATGGCGAGTTCGTACCGTGCGTGCACTCGGTCGGCAAGCCGCTGGCGGCCGGCGAGAAGGACGTGACCTGGCCGTGCAACAGCACCAAGTACATCGTGCACTACCCGGAAACGCGCGAGATCTGGAGTTTTGGCTCCGGCTACGGTGGCAACGCGCTGCTCGGCAAGAAGTGCTTCGCGCTGCGCATCGCATCAACCATGGGCCGCGATCAGGGCTGGCTGGCCGAACACATGCTGATCCTCGGCGTGCAGAATCCGCAGGGCGAGAAGCACTATGTCGCGGCGGCCTTCCCGTCGGCCTGCGGCAAGACCAATTTCGCGATGCTGATTCCGCCCAAGGGTTTCGAGGGCTGGAAGGTCACGACCATCGGCGACGACATTGCCTGGATCAAGCCGGGCAAGGACGGACGCCTGTATGCGATCAATCCGGAAGCCGGCTATTTCGGCGTGGCACCGGGTACCAACGAAAGCACCAACGCGAACTGCATGGCTTCGCTGCGTTCGGACACCATCTTCACCAACGTCGCGCTGACCGATGACGGCGATGTCTGGTGGGAAGGCATGACCAAGCAGCCGCCGGCGCATCTGATCGACTGGCAGGGCAAGGACTGGACGCCGGAAATCGCCAAGGAAACCGGCGCCAAGGCAGCTCACCCGAATGCGCGTTTCACGGTTGCCGCCACCCAGAATCCGGTGATCGATCCGGCCTGGGACGATCCGGCCGGCGTGCCGATCTCCGCGTTCATCTTCGGTGGCCGCCGTTCGACTACGGTGCCGCTGGTGA
>DATCUL010000068.1:0-13980 GCA_036567405.1 Methyloversatilis sp.
GCACGCAGATTCCAGATGATCTTGTCGCCGGCGTTCGGATCCTTCGGATCGATGGTGTCTGGCGGGAACAGCATGCCGGCCTGCCAGCCCGAGACCGTACGGTCAGCCGGGTTGAACTTGACCACGCCGACGTTCTTCTTGGACCACTCCATGTACTTCGGGTCCATTTCGATCTTCTTCGAGTGCGCGAGCTTGATGGTCGTGTTGTAGTTCTTGATCATCCACTCGAGCTTTTCCGGGACCATGCTGGCGATGGTCTTGTTCTCGAAGGTGTCGTTCTTGATGCT
The DNA here is from genome assembly GCA_036567405.1 of Methyloversatilis sp. Taxonomy (GTDB): domain Bacteria; phylum Pseudomonadota; class Gammaproteobacteria; order Burkholderiales; family Rhodocyclaceae; genus Methyloversatilis. The sequence goes on from DATCUL010000068.1 coordinate 288, forward strand.
GTCGAAGTTGTCCTTGTTGATGACGAAGCCTTCGTCAAGCTCCTTGGCCATCGTCTGGGCTGCGAACAGGCCCAGCGCCAGTGCGACTGCGCCTGCTACGCCGGTGCGAACGGCGTTGTTGGTACTTTTCATCCTATCTGTCTCCTATGATCAGAATTGACGCGTAACACGCATCACGAGCTGGCTCGCATTGTCGAAGTAGCCGAACAGTTGCGACGTACCGTTGCTGAACTGCGTCTTGTTGCTGTCGCGAGCCCAGAAAATGTCTGCTTCGATCTTGGCGTTCCAGTTGGCATTCAGCACCAGCGAAACAGCCGGAATGGCGAAGCCACCACCGTTCGACAAGTCAAAACCGACAGCAAAGCTCGGATTGATTTCGTCGTTCTTGTAGTTAAGAACCGTGAATGCCGTCAGGATCGTGCTGTGCTCTTGCAGCTTCGTGCCGTATGCAAACAGACGAACCAGATCTTCCTTGCCGCTGTAGTCGATGACCATCGTATCGAACAGCTGAATCGACGAGAACGACGGACGAGTGGTATGAAGAATGTCCTCGAGCTTCAGGTTCTTGTCGATACGCAGCATCGTCGTCAGAGTGTCCTTGGTCATGACGCCACCAAGGCCGACACCAACATTCCCAGGAACATTCGGAGCACCAAGAGCGCCACGACCGTAGTTGTAAGGCTGATCGAACGTGTATGCCACCTCAGCGCTCAGCACCGCATCGAGCGCGGCGCTGTAGCCGCTAACCGTCGCGCCGACCACATCGATTTGCGGGTGAATCATGTCGAAGAAGCTAGCGTTATCCGTACCGTTCGCCTTGACCGGGACACCCTTGTAAGGATTGAACACCGAGCTCGCGACCGGATCAGCGGAGAACGTGGTCAGGTAGGCAATCGAGTAATTCACATCGAAAGCTTCACCCTGCCAACGGATACCCCAGGTCACATCCCTCATGTCGCCTTCTTTGTGGCGGCAGTTGTTGCCAGTCACCTGGCTCAGGTCGTAACCACGGTACGGCTGGAAGAACCAGCGGCCGCCCTTTACGTCGTAGGTATTGCCGATGTCTTCGCAACGATCCCAACCCGGACGGATGTAAGCGGCGATAAGGCCGTTAGCTTCCGGAATACGGATCTTGGTGGACAACAGAATAAGGGGCTTGCGCCACTCTTCATTCTCGCCTTCGAAGAACAGACGCCAGCTCAGGTCGTAGCCGTGAACCAGGTCCATCGCGTGGAAGAAGTCCGACTCACCCCAGACCAGTTGTTGCTTACCGAACTTGACCGTGATGCGGTCGCCGATCGGCGCTTCAACCCACAACTCGCGCATATCTGCGTTGTTGTAGTTTTCGGTAATGCTGTTACCACCGTCCGTCGGAACAACAGAACTATGCTTGCGAAGATTCTCGAGGTCGTTCAGGTAATTGGTCTTGATTTCGCGATCGACGCGGCCAATTGCCTTCCACTTCAGCGGACCGGTTCTCAGGTCGGCATCCAGCAGCACGGAGCCGCGGACCATCGACAATTTTCCGGCGCTGTCGTGACGCTGACTTTTCGGAACATTGGCTGCCTTCAGTTCCGGTTGGTTTTCGAGGTTCATCGAAACCCAACCACGGGCGTAACCGGACAGCGTGAAATCGATATCGTTACCCAGCCAGTTGGTGGCAGCTGAGCCCTCCGCGCCATGTGCGACGGGCATGCCCATCACTGCGAGCGCTGCTGCAACAGCCAGACCCGGTGCGGTCCGCCTGAAGATTCTGCTTCTTCTCATGTCTCCATTCCCTCCGTTTTGGCACTTCCAATGAGTCATCTGCTCACGTCTGGTGTGATCCGAAGACAACACCAGACGTGGCAAGCGACCCTCACACAACTACTGCAGCTTCCGCGGCGCGCTCGATCGGGCGCTCCTTGCTTCCGACGACGAACACCGGGCGGAACACATAAACGATAGCCGGCATGATGAACAACGCGCTGAAGGCAGAGATGAACAGCCACAGTGCAATCAGCAGACCCATATCAGCTTGAAGTCTCAGTGACGAGAAGCTCCACACACCAACGCTGGTAATCAGAGTAAGCGCGGTCAGCAACACACCGCGGCCTTGGCTCTTCAGGCAGTGCAGAATTGCCTGTTCAACGTTGTCATGCAGGTGCAGCTCTTCACGGATACCGTCAACAATGTAGAACGTGTAATCAACACCCAGACCAATACCCAACGCAACTACCGGAAGAGTATTGATGTTCATGCCGATTCCGTTGTACGCCATGTAGCTGAAGGTGATTGTATTCGACAGCATCACCGGAATCATGAAAAACACGCCGGCAACCATCGAACGGAAGCACACAGTGCAGCAAACAACCAACACTAGGAGTGCCAGGGCAATCGCCTCGATCTGACCTGCAAGAATGATTTCATTGACGGCAGCGAGGACGCCAACGAGACCACCCGCAAGCAGGTAATCAGCCTTCTCGATCGGATTCTGCTTCACGTAGTCCTGAACGCGAGCCACGGCGGTACGGATCGTTTCGCCCTGGTGGTCACGGAAGAACAGAGTGACCGCGCCATTGAGCGCATCGCTGTCGGCGTAGCGAGCCATGTCACCGGGGTCGGAACCCGACACGAACATGTATGTCAGCTCGCCATTTTCGCCGGCGTCGACACCGAGCTCGCCGTACATCGGGTTGCCTTCGCGAAGAACGCGACGAACCTGCGGGAGGATGTCTGCCAACGAAATGCTGCCACCGACTTCCGGCTGCGATTCCATGTAACGCTGGAAGTGCGCCATGCTCTCCAGAACTTCCGGCTCGCGCATCGCGCCCTTTTCCTTGCCGGCCACGACGACAAACATCCGGTCAGAACCCTGGAATTGACGGTTGATGTCGGTTGCATCGCGGTTGTACTGCGAGTCCGGCCACAGAATCGGAGAACCCGGATTCGCGTCACCCACCTTCAAGTTGAACGAGTACCAGAGCGACACACCGAAAACCGCCAGTGCCAAGCCCAGCACGACAAAGCGAGCAGGCGTGACGACGATCTTTGCGCAGACGCTGAGAATACCCACCAGAATCGGACGGATGTTGATCGGATGCACGAACTTGTGGCCAAACGTGCCATCAGCATACTTGTGCGGGGTGAACCAGGACAGCAGAACCGGCGTCATAACCAGGGCACTGATCAGAATCGAAAAGATCCAGACGGTACCGATGTATGAAATCTTCTCAAGCATCGGAATCGGTGTCAGTGCAACCACCAGCACGCAACCCGCGTCTGCCACGATAGCCAGCAAACTGGGCTTGAACAGATGCTGGGCGCTCGTAATTGCGGCGGCCTGAGCTGTCGGAACCCCTTGACCGATCATGTCGTCGAAACGCGAAATCAGCTGAACCGAGTTCGAAATCGCCTGGGCTGTAATCAGGAACGCGACCACGATGACGAGAGGGTCAAGGTGAAATCCCATGATCTTTGCGGAACCCAGTGCCCAGCATGCGCTGATGAGTGCTGCAATCAGCGGGACAAAGGTGCCGTGCCAGGTACGCGTGATCAACAGAAGAATCACCACGAGAGAAGCAATGGCCGTAAAGAAGATGCGGATCGTTTCGTCGAGATAGAAGTTCACCCAACCATACAGAACCGGTTCTCCCACCACACGGACCATCACGCCATCGGATTCAGCTTCCTTGACCAGCCCCATGACCTGGTTGAAAACCTTGCTGTAGTTGATTTCCGTATCGAGGAAGTCAGCCGTGATCAGCGTGGCTTTCAGGTCCATGGACACATACGGTCCATAGATCAGCGGGTTGTTGAGAACCGACTCGCGAAGGAGCGCCATTTCGGCATCGTCCTTCGGAAGCGACGGCCACATGATCGGGCGGGACGCAACACCTTCGGTGGATGCACGGACTTCCTTGGTCTTCTTCGACGCGATGGAAACGATCTGGAAGGTATCAACCGCATCGACCTGCTGGAGGCCAACGGTAATCTTCTGAACCTTTTCCAGAACATCCTTTCGGAAAATATCCCCATCCTTGACTTCGACCATGATGCTGATCATGTTCGAGCCACCAAAGGTCGATTTGAATTTTTGATTGACCTTTACATAGGGATGATTTTTCGGCAGCAGATCGCTAAAAACGGTTTTGACTTCAACGAAGGTCGCCAGATATGCCATTAGTGCTGTCGTTATCACGACAGCCAGGACAACCAGGACACGATGTTTAATCAGCAGAGCGAACAGATGTTCGATCTTGCTGAAGGTTTGATTTTTCACGCGAGTCTCCCTTTCCTGCTATCGACCAATGACAGTCAGCTTGTCACCTTCAAGAATTGCAAGGTTGGCGCCGGCCAGAAGATAATGCGAACCCACCTTTGCAATCTGGGTACGCCATGCGACGTCACCTTGCGGCATGCGGCTAACCTTCCAGGCGCCTGCATCGGCGTCTGAAGTCGCCATCACGCCCTTATCACCCACCGCAACCCAGTGGTCGCTGTCCCAGATGATGTCAAGGAAGTGCTCTTGCGTGAGATCGGGTACGGACTTCCAGGTCACGCCACCATCCGCTGTCGTGAGCAGCGTTCCGGTCAGGCCCACTGCGACACCGTGGTGCTCGTCACGGAAAGTGACCGCCATCAGACTGGACTTGTTCTCCGTTTCAACGGGCACCCAATTAGCACCGCCGTCTTGACTGCGCAGGATCGTGCCGCCTTCGCCGACAACCCAGCCGTGTTGACCGACGAAGTACACGGAGTTGTAACCCAAGTCACTTTCAGGAACGACGCGAGTCCAGGTCGCACCCTTGTCGTCAGACTTGAACAGCCCCGCGAATTCCCCGACTGCCCAAGCGGTATCGCCGAAAACGCGTACGCGGAACAGCTTGTTCGGGTTTTCCGACTTCGGTGTATTGGCAACCTTCCAGTTGGCGCCACCATCAGCCGTATACAGGATCAAGCCGGCGTTACCGGCGGCGACAGCAGTCTGCGCATCCCAAGCCGCAATGCCCTGCAGGTTATTAAACGTCGGCGTGTTCTGCCTGACCCAGGTTTTGCCTGCGTCATCGCTGCGGACGATCTTACCGCCCGTGCCAGCGGCCCACGCGATTTGATCATTGAGTGTGACAAGGCTGAAAAAATTGTCCCGACGCTCTACTGGCTTGGGTTCAACTTTGGTGATTACGGCCTCGGCTTTGACAAAAAAGCCGGCATAGAGCAGGCCGCCGATGATGATGATTGGGAGTAATTGAGTAATGACATTCAGAATTTTCTGAATGCCACCGCCGGAAGCTTTCGCCTGTTGCATCTTCACTCTCCTTCACGCGTCGTTTCGAGCATAGCGCGCGATGCTTTTCATGACCTGCTCTGTTAACGGCGCGACCGTCCCCTACGGCGGTGTAGAGCACGTTGGCTCGGCCAATAACAACACAGGGTGTTTTGGAGGAACGCAGCCGGCTTGCACCGGCTGCGAACTGGCGCCTGACCTCCTCCGGTCAGGCGCCTGCACACCGATTAGGCGGCGCGCTCGGGTACGGGAAGACCGACCCACTCCTTGTAGAACGTCTCGATGTCCGGCTCGAAGTCATGAATCACCGGGTACCACGGAGTCGGGGCTTCGACGTCGTGCATCGTGCCGCAGCTCGGGCAGTAGTACTCGCGATAGACCTGCCACTTCGTGTCCGGCGCCATCAGCGTCGGGTACACATCGGCCATCGCTTCTTCCGTATCACGCACGTAGATGTTGGCGAACATCTTCCAGTTTTCCTTGTAGCCACAGAACACATGGCCGCAATCACACTGGGTAACCCACTGCTTCGTCTTGGCGGACTGCACGATGTACATGTGCGGGCCCAGCGGCAGAACGATGCGATCGGGGAACGTCACCTTCTTCTGCAGTGCTTCGAGGTACATGCTGAAGCGTGCCTTGTCCTTCGGCATCGACAGCATGCGGAAGGTGGTTTCCCAGTCGAGAGTGCCCTCGGCCAGGTGTGCTACTTGCTCTTTGTTGTAAGTCGACATTTACTACTCCTAGATTCGCTTTAACGCTCAGATCCGAAATTACTCTTCGACCTGGACGATGGTACGGACGTCGGGCATCAGCGACAGGTCCATGCGGTACTTGGAACCGTAGCACGGTACGCCCAGCTCGGATTCCGGCAGACTCCAGTCAGCCGGCAGGTCCCAGAACGTCTTGAACTGGTTCAGGAACTTTTCCGACAGCGAGAAGCTGGTCGAGTACATGTGGCGAACGGCCGAGATCGCATGCTTGTTGATGATGCGTGCGCGCTCTTCCTTCATCCACTCGCGGGTCGGAACCGAGCGAGCGATACGCTCCTTGCGGAACGCTGCGCGACGAGCCTTGGTCTTGGCTTCATCAACCGACCACACACCCTTGGCATCCTGCGAGATCACGACTGCATAAACCTTCTCAGCAAATTCCGGCAGCAGGAACTTCTGGTTCAGGTCGTTGGCGATGGCCTTGATATCGCGATCGATCGGATCGCCGAAGCCCGGGCCGCCACGCAGGTAGTTCAGGTACAGGTCGTGGTTGTCGTAGCAGTCTTCCGTGGTCATGCACTGCTGGTCACGCTTGACGATTGCAGTCTGGTCGATGCTCTGCTCGTAGACAGACTTGCTCGGATCCAGGTCACCACCCAGCGGGATTGCTTCACCCTTGGCGATACGACGCTCGAGGCCGGTCTTGTGGGCTTCGAAACGGTAGCCGGTTGCCGACGGGTAACCACCCATCAGACCCCAGTCACTGTTCATGTAGCCGTTGCCCATGAAGAACATCGTCCAGTCCTGAGCGTTCCACACCATGCGGAGGGTTTCGAAACCGCAGCCGCCACGGTACTTGCCGTAGCCACCGGAGTTCGCCTTGACGTTGCGGCCCAGATACAGCAGCGGCTCAGCCATTTCCCAGATTTCGATGTCGCCCATGTCGCCTTCCGGATTCCAGATGGCGGCAGCGTGGTTCAGACCGTCCTTGACTGCGCAAGCACCGGTACCGCACGACGAAGCTTCGAAGCTGTTGACAGCGTGGATTTCGCCGTCCTGGTTGATACCACCACCTTGCAGCCAGTTCGACGTGTTGGCGTTACCGGCATTGACTTCTTCGAGATAGCCGCGGCTGAAGTAAGCCTGCGACAGACCGCGCCACAGAGCCGACCAACCGGAGACCAGGAAGTGCCATGCGTAGGCGTGGCCGGTGCGACGGTCATCCGGGTTGCACCATGCGCCCTTCGGCAGGTGGAACTCGGTCGCGTAGTACGCACCGTCATTGATACGCTGAGTCGGAACGAGCGTCTGGCACATCATCACCCAGATGCCGCTGGTGAAAGCGACCTGGTGGGCGTTGAAGGTATGCCAGCCCCAGCGGCTTGCACCTTCGAAGTCGAGGCGCCACTTGCCGTCCTTCTTGATCGTCATTTCGCACGGCGAGTGCATGATGGTGTCGAGCTTGGCGAAAGCGTTCGAAACCTGGATGTCCGGATGCGAGTACGGAACATCGACGAAAGCAACCTTGCGATAGACGCCAGGCATCGTCATGTCCTTGATACGCATCATCAGGCCGCGACGGCCTTCTTCGATGACTTCGTAGGCGAACTTTTCGTAGTTCTCGATGCCGTCCGACGCGATGACTTCTTCAACCAGTTCGCGAATCATGTGGCAACCAGCGATACGGGTCTTCTCGTCGAGAATCCAGTACTTCGGCGTGCGGACCGAACGCTGGCTTTCGTGCAGCCAGTCGCGCAGCGGGGTGTCATTCACACCGGTCTTGCGGCAGGTGATCATGTAGCCGTCGCCGAAACGCTGGGTCTGACCCGTCGACATCGAACCCGGCGTAACGGCACCGGTATCGATCACGTGCGTCACACCACCCACCCAGCCAATCAGACGGCCTTCGTGGAAGATCGGAACGATGGTCGCGATGTCGCAGGGGTGAACGTTGCCGATCGAGCAGTCATTGTTCGTGAACATGTCGCCCGGGGCGATACCGGGATTGGCTTCCCAGTTGTTCTCGATCATGTACTTGATCGCAGCGCCCATCGTACCGACGTGAATGATGATGCCGGTCGAGGTCAGAACGCAGTCACCAACGGCGTTGTACAGCGTGAAGCACAGTTCGCCTTCCTGTTCGACGATCGGGCTGGCAGCAATCTTCTTCGCGGTTTCGCGAGCGTGCACCAGACCACCGCGCAGCTTCGAGAACAGCTTTTCGTAGCCGATCGGATCGTTTTCGCGGAGTTCAAGCTTTTCCAGGCCGTTGTAGCAACCCGTCGCCTGCGTACGAGCGGCGATGTCGGCACGGAACTGGGACAGGGTCTGGCCGTTCTTCAACAGATCGGCAAAACCGGTTTCAGTGTTACTCATCATATTCATAGTTGTTTCTCCTCACTTGACTTCTTTGAGATGGAACAGGCGGTGCTTGTCAACCGAAGTTGCAAAGCCGTCCGGGACGATGAACGTCGTCGAATCCGATTCAATGATAGCGGGGCCGACGATGTAGTTACCAGCCTTCAGCGACTCCATCTTGTAGATGACCGCATCAACGAACTTCTTGTGACGGTAGAACGGACGGGTACCGATGCGTGCTTCCGGCGGCGGCGTCGGGCCGCAATCCGGATCTTCCGGCAGAACCGGCTTCTGGGTTGCAACCGTACCGCGCATGATGGCGCCGGTAGCCGAGTTGCCCAGTTCCGGCGAGCGTGCCGAATTGGCATACACACGACCGTAGGTGGTTTCGAATGCTTCGACGATCTTGTCCCAGTCAGCGGCAGTCGCGGCGGAGGTGATCGGCGAGACGATTTCGAGGTCGTTCAGCTGACCGGTGTACTGCATCTTGTAACCCGGGATCAGCAGCACATCTTCCGGCTTGTAGCCGTTGATGATGAACTCGTCGATAACCTTGGCAGCCAGTTCCGTCCAGGCGCTTTGCAGGGTTTCGCAGGCAGCGATCTTGGCTGCGTCATCGGCGTGCTGCGGGACAGCCAGGTCAACCGACTTGTCGTAGCGGTATTCGAAGTCCGCGCAGGCGCAACCGAAGGCGGAGAAGCCAGCGGCCCATGCCGGAACGACGACGTCCTTGAAGCCCACGCCTTCGGTGTAGCCATAGGTATGAACCGGGCCGGCACCGCCGTACGAGAAGCAGGTGAAATCAGCCGGGTTGTAACCCTTGGCGCTGATGTTCGCACGCAGGTATTCGGACAGCGTCAGGTCGAGCAGTTCGATGACACCGGCAGCCGCGTCTTCGACCGACAGGCCCAGCGGATCAGCGATCTGCGCCTTGATGTGGTCACGAGCGCGCTGCACGTCGAGCTTGATCAGACCGCCGAGGAAGTTGTTCGGGTTCAGGTAACCCAGCACAACGTGACAGTCGGAAACCGAAACGGTGTCCAGACCACTTTCCGGCCAGCAGGTACCGACGCGGTAGCCCGCGCTGTCCGGACCCAGCTTGATCGACTTCGAGTACGGGTCGATGCGCACGAACGAGCCGGCACCGGCACCGACGGAGTCCATCGCGACCAGCGGCAGCGACAGAACCAGACGGGCCATATCCGGGTCGGACTTGATTGCGAACTGACCCTTGGTGATCAGAGCCACGTCAAACGACGTACCGCCGATGTCCGAGCATGCGATGTTTTCGTCGCCAAGAGCATCGCCCAGCAGCTTCGAACCGATCACGCCGCCGATCGGACCGGACACGATGGTACGGGCCAGTTCCTTGGCCTTCCAGCTGATCGTGCCGCCGTGCGTAGCCATCACGCGCAGGTCGAACTTGGCACCGTGCTTCTTGAAACGATCGCTCACCAGCTTCAGGGTCGCACGCGACGGTTCTGCGCCGTAGGCTTCCAGAATCGTGGTGTTCATCCGGTGGCTTTCCTTACGCGACGGGTAGTAGTCCACCGAAGCGAAAACCGGGAGTTCGACGCCGAGCTTCTTCAGCTCATCCTTGCAGGCGTCACGGGCTTGTTGCTCGCTCAGCTCGTTCTTGTGCGACTGGAGCAGGCAGATGACGATTGCCTTGGAACCGGCCTCGACCAGCTCGCGGGTCGCCTGGCGCACTTCTTCGATGCGCAGCGGGATCACGATCTTGCCCTGAACGTCCGTACGCTCCGTCACGCCGCGGGTGCGCGAGATCGGAACCAGCGGCTCGTCGTAACGGTGGGTGTTCAGGTGAATGCGATCTTCCAGCGCGTAGCCGAGGTAGCTCTGCAGAGCGCGGCCCATCGAGTGGATCTGCTCAAAACCCTTGTTGCAGATCAGACCGACGTCCAGACCTTTGCGGCCCAGCACGCGATTCAGCATCGCGGTACCGGAGTAAACGCAGGTCACCAGCTCCGGGTACACGTCGTCAACTTCGCGGCCCCAGTGCGACAGCGCGTCAACTGAAGAGTTGTAGATCGCCAGGGACTCATCCCCGGGATTGCTCTGTGCCTTGCCAACCACAAAGCGTCCGTCCGCACGGACAAAGAAGGTGTCGGTCATGGTGCCGCCTGCATCAATACCCAGCACCTGAACCGACGAGTTGTCGATCGTCATCTCCACGTCTCCATTTAGATAGTCCAACAGTGTTCGCTTCCGGTCCGCCCGGACCGGCATTTCTTGATCGATCGAAAAGCAATCGAACGCATTAGCTCTGCAAGGATGGTGCCAGCGTGGAATACGACACCCCATAAATTCGCAGACCCTTGATTTAATGGGCCTAGTTCTTTCTTACGCGAGGCTTACAAAAAAACCGTACGGCGTCCGGACGGATGGAATTCGGACGCCCCAAAAGCGTTCGACCGTCTTCCGGTCGGACAGTCATCGACTACCGGATCGAATTGCTGCGTCGCACAATTCAAAATCGCGCTCAAACGGCTTGCGCACAACGAATCCGCAACAGTTCAATTTATTCAAAATGCGTTTTTTTAACCGAACTTCACATGCCAAACAACTAATCCGATGCCGCTTCTTCACGCAAAATTGGTGCACTGCACCTTTAAGCCGCAAAGGCAATCCAGCCATCCCTCATCACCAAACTCCATAAGGAAAATCCAATAACCACCTCTCGTTGGTAGTAGTTTTACGCCGTACCGGAAAGGCTATAAAAACGCAGTGCACCATGCATCTAAAGCAACTGCCGGAAGTTGATTCGACGGGCAGAAGAACCGGCTTAAACGGACGGGGAGCGACGAAACCCCACAGAGAGGCATCGCGGCGAGCAATGTGGATTGTGTGCCCTGGCCCTACCGAGAACAGCCTTCCGGTTCCCTGACCTGGCGTCGAGTTGCCCTGCGCCCGGAGAACATCATCCGCAAGAGGATGATCGCCGGTGAGATGACCGAAGACGTGCGCCAGACAGATCGGATTAGGGTCAGCGCAAGAAGGTGTTTCCGGTCAGCAGAAGCAGACCCGGGAAGATTCCTCGAACCGCTGGCCGGATGAAGCTCCCGGGGAGCCTGGATCACCGGCTTGAAGGGCAAACCACCGCACGCTCCGCCAAACCGGACGACGGCAGGCGACAGGTTTGCGGTCAGGCAGGCGTTGTCGGCGCGGAATCGAAGGTGATGTACGCGCCTTCAACAGCGTGATCGATGATTGCAGGACTGCCACCCCTGGGATCGCATGGCGGAAACCCGGGAGTCATACAGTGTCGTGATACGCATCAAGCGCATATACGGCGCAGGGATGCCCGGAGCTCGACTTCGATATCGACGCCTCTGGCGTCGAAGCCATTCGAAGCTCGACCACCGGACATCCCTCCCGAAACCTTGACGTCGGTCAGGCCTTCGAGCTGGGGCGGGAACTGACTTCGTCGAACCAGCGCTTCAGGTTCTTGCAGTCGGCGGGGATGCCGATATCGGACCAGCCGGCAAACTCGATGCTGCAATAGAGCGTGCAATCGGCAATCGAGAACATGTCGCCCGCGATGAAGCGGTTGTTGGCCAGCTGCTGATCGAATTTGCGGAAGAAGATCTCCAGTCGGGCGCGACCACGCTCGACCAGGGCCGGAATCTGCGGCACCGGCGTTGCGAAACCAGGCAGACCTCGGTCCTTGAATGCTTCGTGCGTATTGCGGAAGACTTCACCCGCAGCCATCATGCCTTCGTCGAAGGCACGGCGCTCCCACATTTCCACGATCGCACGCTCGTAGGGATCACGACCGAACATCGGGGGCGACGGGTACAGTTCGTCGAGATAGCGTGAGATCGCGATCGATTCACCGATCTGACGACCGTCATCCAGTTCCAGCATCGGCACCATGGCCTGCGGAAACTTGGCTACATATTCGGGCTTGAGACGCAGATCTTCACCACCGACTTCGATGATTTCGATATCCAGGCCCTTTTCGGCGATGCACATGCGGGCCCTTTTCGGGTTCGGAGCGGCGTGCCAGTCGTAGAACTTCATCTTTTTTCATCCTCCTGAAGAAACTTCACAACGAATCGAAACGCTTAGCGAGATTCTTCGCCATGCAACGGTTGCCGACGCGAAGCCGACGTCACTCACTGCAAACCCGACCCCTGACCCACCGAACATCCGGCAGCAGGTAGCGACGATCCTGGGGGCGACCCATATCAACTCAGGCACTGCCGAGAAAATCCTCATCCGGGTCTGCAGAGAATCGTTTGATGCTTGCGCGGAACGCCCGGTGTCTGCCGCCGGAGTCATCCGACGCGTCATCACATGTTTCCGGGTGGCGCCAAGGCATCAGCCGCTGGTAGTTCGCCAGCAGCTTCATGAAATGAGGGAGTGCCCGGCGCTGAGGCGATGCGCCGTCATAAAGCTTCATCAGCTCGCGCAGTTCGCGTTGATCGAACCCGAGCTGTACTGCAGCCGCCGCTATGACCAGTCGGTCGTCATCATCGCAGTAGTAGCAGTCCGCTCCTGCTGCAGCGATGACACCCGTTTCTTCAAATGCGGTCAGGTACTTCAGCGGGACACCATACCCCTCGACCAGGCGGTCGAGGGTGATCGTATGGCTGCCCGAGCCAGGTCGGGCGGTTGCGCGCTCCGACATGGCATCAGGTTTCAGCAGAGCACCACAGGTGCCGTGCGGATGGGAGCCCCCGTCTTCTCCTGGACTTCCTCGATCGTGACGCCGGGCGCCAGTTCACGCAGTTCCAGACCTTCCGGCGTGACAGCCAGCACGCACAGATCGGTGATGATCAGGTTGACCACACCCACGCCGGTCAGCGGCAGGTCGCAGTTCTTCAGTATCTTGTGCTCACCTGCGCGGCTGCAGTGCTCCATCATCACGATGACGCGACGCACACCCGCCACCAGATCCATCGCGCCGCCCATGCCCTTGACCAGCTTGCCCGGAATCATCCAGTTCGCCAGATCGCCGTGCTCGCTGACCTGCATCGCCCCCAGGATAGCCAAGTTGATGTGACCGCCACGGATCATGCCGAAGGAATCGGCGCTGCTGAAGAAGCTGCTGCCGGGAATGGTGCTTACGGTCTGCTTGCCGGCGTTGATCAGATCGGCATCGACTTCGTCGGCCAGCGGAAACGGGCCAATGCCCAGCAGGCCGTTTTCCGACTGCAGCCACACTTCCATGCCTTCCGGAATGTGGTTCGCGACCAGGGTCGGCATGCCGATACCCAGATTCACGTAGTAGCCGTCACGCAGTTCGCGCGCGGCGCGGCTCGCCATTTCGTCTCGTGTCCAGGCCATGTTATTGCTGCCTTGTAGTGAGTTTTTCGATGCGCTTCAACGGTGC
>DATCUL010000069.1:0-3352 GCA_036567405.1 Methyloversatilis sp.
CACGACGGGCGGCGCCCGCCGCGCTGCGCCGGCGGCAGGGCGGGCGTAGGGGATCGGGGCGTCTGGCGGTCGATCACTCGTTGGCGAAGATGCTGCCGAGCTGGTCCATCTTTTCGAGCGCGGTGCCCGAACCGCGCACCACGCAGGTCAGCGGGTCGTCTGCCACCACCACCGGCAGCCCGGTCTCTTCCATCAACAGGCGGTACAGGTCGCGCAGCAGCGCGCCGCCGCCGGTCAGCACCATGCCGCGCTCGGCGATGTCGGCGCCAAGTTCAGGCGGCGTCTGCTCGAGCGCGCTCTTCACCGCCGACACGATCTGGTTCAGCGGTTCGGTCAGTGCTTCGAGGATTTCGTTGGACGAGATGGTGAAGCTGCGCGGGATGCCTTCTGCCAGATTGCGGCCCTTCACTTCCATCTCCTTCACTTCGGAGCCCGGGAAGGCGGAACCGATCTGCTTCTTGATCGCTTCGGCGGTGGTTTCACCGATCAGCATGCCGTAGTTGCGGCGGATGTAATTGATGATGGCTTCGTCGAACTTGTCGCCGCCGACGCGCACGCTGCCGGCGTACACCATGCCGCCGAGCGAGATCACGCCGACCTCGGTGGTGCCGCCGCCGATGTCGACCACCATGGAACCGGTCGCATCCGACACCGGCAGACCGGCGCCGATCGCCGCCGCCATCGGCTCCTCGATCAGGTACACCTGGCTGGCGCCGGCGCCCAGCGCCGATTCACGGATGGCGCGGCGCTCGACCTGGGTGGAACCGCAGGGCACGCAGATGATGATGCGCGGGGAGGGTGAAAAGAGGCGCGAGTCGTGCACCTTCTTGATGAACTGCTTGAGCATCTGCTCGGTCACCGTGAAGTCGGCGATCACGCCGTCCTTCATCGGCCGGATGGCGGTGATGTTGCCGGGCGTCTTGCCCAGCATCAGCTTCGCCTGCAGACCCACGGCCTGTATGGTTTTCTTGGCGTTGGGGCCGCCTTCGGTACGGATGGCGACAACCGAGGGTTCGTCCAGCACGATGCCCTGCCCGCGCACGTAGATCAGCGTGTTGGCGGTGCCCAGGTCGATGGCCAGATCGTTGGAAAAATAGGAGCGCAGGAAACCGAACATGAAATGTCTTATGTGGAAACGACCGGATGACGGTCTGAACTGGAGTTGGGCCGGGTCAGTCAGTTACCCGGCGACGACATTCGGTCGACCCGGCGCGCGCGACGCAGCCGGACGTTCTGCAGCTGCCGGGCGGGCAGCCTGAATAGTTCATAATGATAACCCAACAGACCCTGACCCCCTTGAACTGAAACATCTTTGTCCGCAGGTGCCCCGGGCACCCGGCGACACGCAACGCCACACCATGTCCCTGACCGATCAAGAAGTCCGCCACATCGCGAAGCTGGCACGCATCGAGCTCGCCGATGCCCAGCTCGAGCGCACCCGCTCCCAGCTCAGTTCCATGCTCGGCCTGATCGAGCAGCTGCAGTCGATAGACACCACCGGCGTCGAACCGATGGCGCACGCCACCGATCTGGTGCTGCGCCTGCGCGACGACGCCGTGACCGAATCCGATCATCGCACGGCCTACCAGTCGGTCGCGCCGGCGGTCGAGGACGGCCTGTATCTCGTGCCGAAAGTCATCGAATGAACGAAACCGTCAAAAGCCTCTCGGCGAAGCTGGCCGCCGGCAGCGTGTCCGCCGTCGAACTGGCACAGGATTACCTGACGCGCATCCGCGCCGTCAATCCGGTGCTCAACGCCTTCGTCGAACTGAACGAGGAACGCACGCTGGCCGACGCCCGCGCCGCCGATGCGCTGCGCGCCGAAGGCCGCGCCGGCGTGCTGACCGGCGTGCCGATCGCGCACAAGGACATCTTTTGCCAGACCGGCTGGCACGCTCGCTGCGGCTCGAAGATGCTGGAAAGCTTCGCCGCGCCGTACGATGCCACACTGATCGCGCGCAGCCGTGACGCCGGCCTGGTGACGCTGGGCCGCACCAATATGGATGAGTTCGCGATGGGCTCGTCCAACGAATCCAGCCACTATGGCGCGGTACGCAACCCCTGGCAGCACGATGCGGTGCCCGGAGGCTCCAGCGGCGGTTCGGCAGCTGCGGTGGCCGCTGGCCTTGCGCCGGCCGCCAGCGGCACCGACACCGGTGGCTCGATCCGGCAACCGGCCGCGTTCTGCGGCATCACCGGCATCAAGCCGACCTACGGCATCGTGTCGCGCTGGGGCATGATCGCCTATGCGTCCAGCCTGGACCAGGGCGGGCCGATGGCGCATACGGCGGAAGACTGCGCGCTGCTGCTCAATGCCTTCGCCGGTTTCGACGAACGCGACTCGACCAGCCTGCAGCGCCCGGCCGAGGACTACACCCGCTTGCTCGCCGCCCCGCTGGCCGGCCTGAGGATAGGCGTGCCGAAGGAATTCTTCGGTGAAGGCATGTCGGACGACGTGCGCACAGCGGTCGAAGCGGCGCTCGCCACCTTCCGCACGCTCGGCGCGAGCACGGTCGAGGTCAGCCTGCCGCGCGCCGGCTATGCGGTACCGGCCTATTACGTCATCGCCCCGGCCGAAGCCAGTTCCAATCTGAGCCGTTTCGACGGCGTGCGTTACGGCTACCGCGCGCCCGAATACGGCGACCTCGCGGACATGTACGCCAAAACCCGCGCCCAGGGGTTCGGCGAGGAAGTGAAGCGGCGCATCCTGATCGGCACCTATGTGCTGTCGCACGGCTACTACGACGCCTACTACCTGCAGGCGCAGAAGGTGCGCCGGCTGATCGCGGACGACTACGCCGCCGCGTTCACGCAGTGCGACCTCATCATCGGCCCGACCACGCCGACCGTGGCCTACGGCCTGGGTGAGAAAACCGACGATCCGCTGTCGATGTACCTGGGCGACATCTACACCACCTCGATCAACCTCGCCGGCCTGCCGGGCATGAGCATTCCGTGCGGATTCGGCGCCGGCGGCCTGCCGGTCGGACTGCAGATCGTCGGCAACTATTTTTCGGAGGCGCGCATGCTGGGCGCAGCGCACCAGTTCCAGCAGGCAACCGACTGGCACCTGCGACGACCGAAGGAGTGAGCCACCGTGAGCGAGGATGCGCCGGACCGCTTCAGCAACGAGCAGCTCATGCGGATACTCGACCAGTCGAGCATCTACATGTGCGCCTGCCCGGCCCAGGTGGTGTCGCAGATGCTGGAGCTGCGCAAGCTGCACCGGTATCAGCTCGACTGCATGCGCGAGGCGTCCGCACCGCTGGACACCCATCGCTGCATCGCGCTGGCGGCACAGCGTGCCCATGCACTGCTCGAGGACGCACTGGACGAGGTACTGCGGATCGAG
>DATCUL010000070.1:0-2503 GCA_036567405.1 Methyloversatilis sp.
GTTCCGCGAGGACGACCTGTACGCCATCGTGCGCAAGTGGCTGCCGGACAATGCGGTATCCGGCACGCAGTCGATCTCGATCGACGCGATCGGTCAGCCGGACCGCGCACGCTTCGCAGCGCTGTACGAAAAGGAATCCCAGCGCAACGTACTGGCGCTGCAGGAAGCGCTGCGCGCGCACGACGAGCACACGCTGCGCCGCGCAGCACACACGCTGAAGTCGCTGGCGGTGCATGCGCAGGCATTCGATCTGCACGACTCGATGCGCCGGCTCGAAGCGGCCGCAGTCGAGAAGGACTGGTCACTGGCCACGGCACTGGTACCGATCGCCTGCCGCATGCAGCTCGAATCGGTACGTCGTGTGACCGAATGCAGTCTGGACGGCGAAGGCACGACAACAGCGCTGCCGGACACGCTGGACATCCTGATCGTCGACGACGACGAAGCGGAACGCTTCCTGATGCGCCGCTCGCTTGAAAACGCCGGCTGCTCGGGCATACGCGAGGCGGAAAGCGGCGAGCAGGCGCTGCTGATGGTCGGCCAGCAATGCCCGCATGTGCTGCTGCTCGACGGCCTGATGCAGGGCATGGACGGCATCGCGACCTGCCGCGCGCTGCGCGAGCACTACAGCGCCGAGCAGCTGGTCATCGTGCTGCTGTCCGGCATCGAGGACCCGAACTGGCAGCGCGCCGCAATCGAAGCCGGCGCCAGCAGCTTCGTATCGAAGTCGGTATCGCGTGACGCGCTGATGGAGGCGCTGACCGCCAAGCTGGCCGAACTCGACCGTCCGCTGCGCAACCGCGTTCGAGGCCGGCCGCGCCTCAGCGTCGCCTGAGCATTCCTGCCCCTCGGCCTGTGCCGTGTTCAGGACACGGCACTCAAATGCAGCGCAATCCTCCCACAACGAATTCAAGCCCGCAGCGGCAAAGACCCGAAGGAGGGTTCCGACGCGCCGCGCCCGGCTGCCGTCACGGTCCGCAGCTGGGTCAGATGCCGCTCGGCCGCTCAGCGCCCCGGCAGCATGCGCGACAGCAGCCCGTCGCGATCGACGAAGTGGTGCTTCAGCGCGGCTGCGATGTGACCCGCCACCACGGCCATGAACGCGAAGTTCAGCAATTCATGCACTTCTTTCAGCATCTCTCCCACCACCTTGTCCTTGGGCAGCAGGTCGGGCAGCGGCACCACGCCGAACCATACGGTCTGGAAGCCGAGGGCGGAACTCATCAGCCAGCCCGAAAGCGGCACGATCAGCATCAGCAGGTACAACAGATGATGCCCGGCAGCGGCGGCCTTGAGCTGCCAGGCCGGCATGCCGGCCGGCAGCGGCGGCGGCGCATGCATGAAGCGCCAGCCCAGGCGGACCAGCGCCAGCAGGAACACCGTGACGCCGGCCCACTTGTGATACGAGTACAGCTTGAGCTTGGTCGGCGACAGCGGAAGTTCGGCCATGTACAGCCCGAGTCCGAACAGTCCGAACAGCATCAGGGCGATCAGCCAGTGCAGCGCGATCGCGGTACGGGTATAGCGCATGGTGTGTCCTGTTCTCGCGAATTTCCGCGGCGGGAGGACGCAGCGGCGCGGTTTCCGCCTAGAGGCTGATCTGCGTCCCCAGCTCGACCACGCGGTTGGGAGGCAGATGATAGTAGTTTGCGGTGCCTTCCGACTGCCTGAGCATCCAGCCGAACAGCGAGCGGCGCCAGGTCGACAGGTCGCCGACACCTTCGACCACGGTCGAACGGGCGACGAAATAGGTCGTGTCCATCGCTTCAAGTTCCAGCCCCAGCGACGGCAGCACCGACAGCGCTTCGGGGATGTCGGGCTCCTCGCGGAAGCCGTAGCGCAGTTCGATCGCGTAGGTTTCGGCACACAGCATCAGCAATTCCACGCGATCGGCTTCCGGCACCACCGGCACATCCTCGATCTTCACGTGCAGGAACAGCACCCGCTCGTGCAGCACCTTGAAATGCTTGAGGTTGTGGAACAGCGCGCTGGGCACGGTTTCCGGATCCGACGTCAGGTAGATCGCGGTACCGCTGACGCGCGGCACGTCGGGTGCCGGCCCGTTGATGAAGTCGGCCATCGGGATGTTGATGCGCCGGCGCTCGCGCGCCAGCAAACCACTGCCCCGCTTCCAGGTGGTCAGCAGCGTGAATAGCGCCGTGCCGAGCATCATCGGCAGCCAGCCGCCTGCCATGAACTTGGTCAGGTTGGAGGCGAAGAACAGCATTTCGACCGTCAGGAAGCCACCGAGCACCACCAGCAGCACCCCTCTCAGACGGCGGTGCGACATCGAGGTGATGAACAGCATCAGCAGCGTCGTGATGATCATGTCGCCCGACACCGCAATGCCGTAAGCCGCAGCCAGATCGCCCGACGTTTCGAACTCGAGCACCAGCAGCACAACGCCTATCATCATCAGCCAGTTCACCGACGGGATATAGACCTGACCACGTTCGGTGTCCGAGGTATGGAGTTGGCGCAGGCGCGGCAGATAACCCAGCCG
>DATCUL010000071.1:0-11046 GCA_036567405.1 Methyloversatilis sp.
CGGCGTCACGCCGGCATGCCGCTGCGCGAGTGCCACCGCGGCAGCGGCATGCGCCGGCCGGTTCAGCAGCGCGTCGAGCAGCGCCGGGTAGTCGCTGCCCTTGCTGCCCGGCGGCACGGCCAGTCCGACGCCTGCATCGACAACGCGGCGTGCCACCATGTACTGCTCCATGTGGTTGGGCAACACCAGTTGCGGCCGCCCGGCCAGCGCGGCCGCGCTCACGGTGCCGATACTGGCGTGCGAAATGACCAGATCTGCGCCGGCGACTGCCGGATCCATCTGCACCGGCGAAGGCTCGAAACGCAATGCCGGGCCCGACAGCCGCCTGACCGCATCGGCCGACAGGCCTTTGGCATGCACCAGCGCAACGATGCCGGGCCGGCGCAGCGCCGTCATCAGTGCATCGAAGTCGGCATGTTCGGGCGACAGGTAGACGAACACACGTCGTCCATCGCCCGCCGGCCAGTCCGGCACGACACCGCTGTCGCCGACATAGCTCGGGCCGACCATGGTGATGCGTTCGTCGTAGTCCGGATAGTGCGCAAACTCGGGCAGCGTTGCGGCAAGGCAGCGCACGCCGTCGAACAGCGCGGTCAGCCTGGGCAGCGGCGCATCGCCAGTCAGGGCGAGCGCCTGATTCGCCGGCGCCAGCACCAGCGCATCGCTGCGCTCGCAGGCTGCACGGTCGACCGCATCCCAGTAGTTCATGACCGGAAAGAAATCGCGGTGCGGCGGCAGCTCGAAGCAGTTGCCGATGGCAGCCACCGGCACGCGACGTCCGCGCATCGCCAGCATCGCCGTCGGCGCGTGATCGCACACCAGCAGATCGGGCTGCGTCAGGTCAAACAGATTGCGCCAGGCGCACAAGAGCCCGGCCAGGCCGGCGCCATCCAGCCACCCCCCGGCCGCCAGCACCGCCGAGAAATTGACCAGACGCGGCGGATTCGCCATCCGCGGCAGCCAGATCGGCGACTGCAGGACCTGGAATCCGTCGCGCACGACACGCCCATGAGCACGTGCCAGGTCCTTCAGCGCGAACGTCACGTCATGACCGCGCTCGCGCAGCGCCCTCGCCGTGATCAGCATGCGGTCGATGTGGCCCATATTGGCGCCCAGCTCCCACGCCATCAGAATGCGACTCACGACAACGCCTCCCGCAGGTTCAAGATCACGGACCGAGTCTGCACGAAGCTGCCACGTCTTTCACGGCGACGCAGAACGTAAAGGACGCAATACCTCAGGGTCGGAAACGAAAAAGGCACCTCGCGGTGCCTTTTTCGTTGGGGTGACCGACAACTCAACGTTCGACGAATGCACGCTCGATCACGTAGTCGCCCGGCTCGCCAACCCCCGGGGAGATCACGAAACCACGCTCATCAAGCAGCGCGGCGGTGTCCTTGTTCATGCTCGGGCTGCCGCAGATCATCGCGCGGTCTGTTTCCGGATTGAGCGGCGGCAGGCCCAGATCGTTTGTCATCTTGTTGCTGATGATCAGATCGGTCAGGCGGCCCTGATTGCGATAGGGCTCGCGCGTGACGCTCGGGTAGTACAGAAGCTTGTCGCGCACCATCTCGCCGAGGAACTCGTCATTCGGCAGTTCGCGTTCGATGTAGTCCTGATAGGCCAGTTCGTTCACATTGCGCACACCGTGGAACAGGATGACTTTGTCGAAACGTTCGTACGCTTCCGGGTCACGGATCAGGCTCAGGAACGGCGCCAGTCCGGTGCCGGTGCCGAACAGGTAGAGGTGCTTGCCCGGCTTCAGGTCGTCCAACACCAGCGTGCCGGTCGGTTTGCGCCCGACCAGGATTTCGTCGCCTTCCTTCAGATGCTGAAGGCGCGAGGTCAGCGGGCCGTCCTGCACCTTGATGCTGAAGAATTCGAGGTGCTCCTCGTAATTGGCACTGGCGATGCTGTAGGCCCGCAGCAGCGGCTTGCCGCCGGTTTCCAGCCCGATCATCACGAAATGACCGTTGCGGAAGCGCAGACCCGGATCACGGGTGGTCTTGAAGCTGAACAGCGTATCGTTCCAGTGATGAACGCTCAGAACTTTTTCAGGTGCGACGGCGGCCATGGCAGTACGTGGATTCGTTGGACAGGTTGCTTTATAGCGTCAGACGAAGCTATAACTCAATAAACCATTAATCAATACATCGATAACAAAAAGTTATTGACGCACCACAGCAATTATAGAACTAAGGAACTCGATGAGACGCTGACACAGGTCAAAATCCGTTGCCCGGACTGGCCGCCAACGACGTCCGCCACGGTATGCCTTGATGATGCAGCGCACGAGCGCATCGGCATGTGGCAGATCATCGCGCGCCCGGAATGTCCGCCACCGCTGCGCAGGGCGTGGCACGGATCTAGCGCAAAAGCCGGGCTGACGTGGATCCGGAGTGCACAAGCGCTACGCAGCAGCCGTAAGCTCTGTTCGCCCGGGAAAGCGAAGAACGCCGGCAGCGGATGCAGACGGATGGAGCAGCTGACAGGTACACGCAGTTTGCAACAGCGCTCCGCTTACCCTGCCAGCGCGCTCGCGATCTCTGCGAAGGTGGCCGCAACCTCGACCGAGTTCAGCGGCACGCCGAGCTGTCGTTCGATCTGAGCCGCCGAGAAGATGCCGCGGATGCGCGGTGGCGCGCCCGGCATCGCCGCTTCGACAGCCAGCAGATAGGGATGACCGAAGTGACGCAGTGTCGCAACCACGCTGCCCACGGTCGCGCGCTGCACCGCCTCGAACGGCACCGCGTCGATCGCGGTCAGCGGCTGCATGACATGCCTGACAGTCAGCTCGGCGCGTGTCAGACCGCGCTGCTGGATCAGCTGGATCGGCCGGCTGCCGTGGATGTCGGACAGCGTGACGATGCCTTCGACGCCCGGCATCTCGCTGACCACGAACAGCATGCGCACGCCGCCGTCGCGCATCCGCTGCTCGGCGAATTCGAGCGAGGCGTCCTGCCCGATGCAAGCGGCGCGGGTCTGCACCAGGTCGGTCATCACCCGCATCGCGGAACTGTCGAGCGAAACACGG
This sequence comes from Methyloversatilis sp., assembly GCA_036567405.1. Taxonomy (GTDB): domain Bacteria; phylum Pseudomonadota; class Gammaproteobacteria; order Burkholderiales; family Rhodocyclaceae; genus Methyloversatilis. Next base: position 3,035 of record DATCUL010000071.1, read on the forward strand.
GGCATGTCCGGGGGCGTCGCCTGGGCAATGCAGGCGCCTTCGGCAAATCTGTAAGTCTGCAAAACGGAATGTGTCATCTGATTCTCCCGGCAGGTCTCGCGATCTCCGTGGCAGCGATAAAGCCACGCCCCTTCCCCGATCGACGTTATTCACGATAGACCACCGGCGCACGTCGCACCGCGCACAATGAAGTCACGACACATTTGTTGCGGATCAGCCGCCCCCCGCACGAGAATGCGGTGGAGACAGCCGCAATGCGCCGCCCTATGCACGCTCAGCCAAACGGCCACCCAGCCATTCGATCAGCGGTCCGAAGCAGGCATCGACCGACAAGGTGTCGAGTGCCCACAGACGGGCCTGACGGGCGAAGCGTGCGCGCAGTGCGTAGTCGTCGAGCAGCTGCAGGCAGGCATCGGCAAAACCCGGACCTTCATCCGCCATCATGAAGCACTCGCCGGCCAGCGCTTCCAGCCCGCGCGCACCTTCGCGCGTCGTGACCAGCGGCAGGCCGGCGGCCAGCGCCTCGACCGACTTGATCTTCAGGCCGGAGCCCCAGCGCACCGGGTTGATCGCTACGTCCATGCCGGTCCACAGGTGGTCCAGTTGCGGCACGAAGCCGCGCACCCGCCAGCCCGCCGGCAAAGGTTGTGGCAGCAGTTCGGCGATATGGCCGGCGACATCGAGCCGCACGCCGGAGGATGCAAGCTGCGGCCAGACGTGGTCGAGAAACCACTGGAATCCGTGACGGTTGGCGATCCACTGGCTGGCGGCGTAGCCGATCACGCGCGATCCCGGCCGCACCGGCTGCGCCGGCAGCACCACCGGATGCGGCACGCACAGCGCGCGCTCACCCAGTACGGCAGCCACACGCCGGTGATCGTCGGGCTGGATCAGCAGCACGCGGTCGTAGTGCTCCAGGAAAGCCGTCTCCTGCCCGAAATCGAGTACCTCCTGTACCGCAACGCCCTCTCGCTGCCTGGACGCCGCGTTGTCGCTGACCAGATCGTGCGTGTCCATCACCAGCCGTACCCCGGCCGGCACCGCACGGCGCAGGAAGTCGAGCTGCAGTCGCGACAGCAGGACCACGTCAGGCTGCAGCTGACGGCACAGACCGGCCATCGCGGCCAGCACGCCATCGCGTGCCGGACGCTCGGTGTTGCCCACGGCCAGCCGGTAGCGGTGCGGGCTGGCATCGACCACCGCGCGCGCCGCCGCATCCGCCGGATCGGGAAAGAACACGGTCAGCTCGCAGGCCGCCGCCAGTGCCTCGATCAACGTCCGCGTGCGTGCCGCCTCGCCATTGCCCGCATGCCAGTAGCGGCTGCGGGTCACGAACAGCAGGCGCGGTCGGTTGATCACTCGGTTCATCGGTCAGTGTCAGTCAGTCGGGGCCAAACGGCCACAGCCGGATAGAATCCCGCTTTTACCCGATTTTGCAGGAGCCGCCATGCCCGCCTACCGTTCCAGAACCTCCACCCACGGTCGCAACATGGCCGGAGCGCGCGCACTGTGGCGCGCTACCGGCATGAAGGACGGCGACTTCGGCAAGCCCATCATCGCCATCGCCAACAGCTTCACGCAGTTCGTGCCCGGCCACGTGCATCTGAAGGATCTGGGCCAGATGGTGGCGCGCGAGATCGAGAAGGCCGGCGGCGTGGCCAAGGAATTCAACACCATCGCGGTCGATGACGGCATCGCGATGGGTCACGGCGGCATGCTGTATTCGCTGCCCTCGCGCGACCTGATCGCCGACAGCGTCGAGTACATGGCCAACGCACACTGCGCCGATGCGCTGGTCTGCATCTCGAACTGCGACAAGATCACCCCGGGCATGCTGATGGCCGCGCTGCGCCTGAACATCCCGACCGTTTTCGTGTCCGGTGGCCCGATGGAGGCCGGCAAGGTGAACTGGGGTCAGAAGATCATCCCGGTCGATCTGGTCGACGCGATGGTCAAGGGCGCCGATACGAACTGTTCGGACGAGGAATCCGACGCCTACGAGCGCAGCGCCTGCCCGACCTGCGGCTCGTGCTCCGGCATGTTCACCGCCAATTCGATGAACTGCCTGACCGAGGCGCTGGGTCTGTCGCTGCCGGGCAACGGTTCGGTGCTGGCCACGCACGCCGACCGCAAGGCGCTGTTCCTGCGCGCCGGCCAGCTGGCGGTCGAAATGTGCCGCAAGTACTACGAGCATGACGACGCATCGGTGCTGCCGCGCTCGATCGCCAGCTTCGAGGCATTCGAGAACGCGATGACACTGGACGTGTCGATGGGCGGCTCGACCAACACCGTGCTGCACCTGCTGGCTGCCGCCCGGGAGGCCGGCGTGCAGTTCACGATGGCCGACATCGACCGCATTTCGCGCCGCGTGCCCTGCCTGTCCAAGGTCGCACCGGCCAAGTCCGATGTGCACATGGAAGACGTGCACCGCGCCGGCGGCATCATGGCCATCCTCGGCGAACTGGACCGCGCCGGCCTGATTCACCGCAATCTGCCGACCGTACACACCCGCACGATGGGCGAAGCGCTGGAATGCTATGACGTGATGCGCACGCGCGACGAAGGCGTCCACAACTTCTACCGCGCCGCGCCGGGCGGCATTCCGACCCAGGTCGCCTTCTCGCAGGACCGCCGCTACCCGGAACTGGACCTGGACCGCACCCACGGCGTCATCCGCAACAAGGAACATGCCTTCAGCCAGGACGGCGGTCTGGCCGTTCTGTACGGCAACATCGCCGAGCGCGGCTGCATCGTGAAGACCGCCGGCGTCGATGACTCGATCCTGAAGTTCTCCGGCATCGCCAAGGTGTTCGAAAGCCAGGATGACGCGGTGGCCGGCATCCTCGGCGACGAGGTGAAGCCGGGCGACGTCGTGGTCATCCGCTACGAAGGCCCGAAGGGCGGTCCCGGCATGCAGGAAATGCTGTACCCGACGACCTATCTGAAGTCGAAGGGTCTGGGCAAGGCATGCGCGCTGCTGACCGACGGCCGTTTCTCCGGCGGCACCTCCGGCCTGTCGATCGGACATGCGTCGCCGGAAGCGGCGCAGGGCGGCCTGATCGCGCTGGTCCAGGACGGCGACCGCATCGACATCGACATCCCGAACCGCACCATCCATCTCGCGGTCGATGACGCGGAACTGGCCCGCCGCCAGGTCGCGGAAGAAAGCCGCGGCGCCAACGCCTGGACGCCGAAGAATCGCGACCGCGTGGTGTCGCAGGCGCTTCAGGCCTACGCGCTGATGACCACCAGCGCCGACACCGGCGCGGTACGCGACCTGACGCAGCTGCGCCGCTGAAATGAAGAAGGCCGCCTGTCAGGCGGCCTTCTTCATCAGCGCAACGGCAACCTCGTGATCAGCGTCGACGGGCCACCGCGCCCAGCAGCGCGATACCGGCCATCATCATGACCCAGGTGCCCGGTTCAGGCACCGGTGCAGCAAGCGCCGCCACTTCAGCGGCAGACAGGGCGCGGTTCCAGGTACGGATGTAGCTGACCTTGCCGCCGGACATTTCGCCGCCGACTGCGTGGTCGTCCACGAAGAACTGGGCGACCGAGTCAGGTCCGGAGAAGACAGCATCGTTTCCAGAATCGGTGAAAGCGATTTTCTCGGCACCATCCACGTAGCCCGAAAACTCGCCTGCTGCGCTGCGGGTAATCGTCACCTGCACCGGCCGCCCCACCGCAAAGCTGTCGGGGCTGCCCGTAACGAAGTTGTAGAAGTTCAGTGCGCCACCGAGCACATACAGGCCGCGATCGGACGTGTAGTCCTTGAACTGCAGGATACGACGATAGCCGCCGACGGCATCGAAGCTGAACGACAGGTCGATCGTGTAACTGTCGCCGATCAGCACACCGGCCAGAGACAAGCCCTCGCCCTGGTCAAACGCATAGCCATCCGCCATCAGCGTGCCATCGCCGATCGGCGCCAGCGAGGGGCCACCGGACTGATCGGCCAGCGATCCGCTCAGCAGATAGACATGTGACGCGTCGGCCGCCTGCGACGGCGTTGCAATGACAAATGACACACCAAATATGGCGGCAAGTACAAACGACTTCATCGGGAACACTCCGTGTCGACAACTGGTTCCGACGGTAAGCAAAAAACACTCCATCGAAACAGGCCATTGTTTCTGCATGGATTCAAGGCAGCTTCGGCGACACGCTGTAAAACTGGCTGACAGCCCCTGAAGCACCCCGTCGTGATCCGCACGCGGCCGCATCCGGGCACGCCGCGATTGAAGGCCAAAGCTCCCGCGTCGAATCAGGCCGATCCGAGCGCCGTCACCGCCGCTACGCGTGCTGCCTGCACCGCTCGTGCAATTACCGGTCCCGATGTCGCGCCGGATCGGGTCAGCTCGCCCGCGACAGCACCCGCATCAACCGCACGAATGGCATCGGCCGCCGCAGTCACGATGCCGGCCTGCGGGTAGCCGGCTGCGTCGAAGCCCGGCCGGCTGCGATGGTCTGCCTCGCAGGCGCGCAGGATGTCGGCCAGCCGTTCCGGCTTGCGCATCACGTCCAGGCGCTCGAGCAGCTTCACCATCGTTTCCGGGCGCAGTTCGCGCGCGCGGTGCACATTCGTGTGCTCCTGTGCGACCAGCCGGCCGACATCAGCGACGTCCACCGGCACGCGCAGCCGCTCGGCCACTTCACGCGCCAGTTTCGCACTGCGCGCCTCATGAGCGATGTGGCGTGGCCACTCCTCGCGCGGCGTCGTGCCCTTGCCGAGGTCATGCGCCAGCAGCGCCCAGCGCGCGGCCAGCGAAGCGCCGTGCGCGGCCGCCCAGTCCAGGCACTGCATGAGGTGCACACCGGTGTCGATTTCCGGGTGGTACTGCGCCGGCTGCGGTACGCCGAACAGCGCGTCGACCTCCGGCAGCACCACGGCGAGCGCGCCGCAGTCGCGCAGCACCTCGATCATGCGCGACGGCCGCGCCTCCATCAGCCCGCGCGACAGTTCCTGCCAGACACGCTCGGCGACCAGTGCGTCCGCTTCACCGGCGCGCACCATGCCGCACATCAGATCCTCCGTTTCCGGAGCCACGGTGAAGTCGTGGAAGCGGGCGGCAAAGCGTGCAAGACGAAGGATGCGCACCGGATCCTCGGCGAAGGCGGCGCTCACATGGCGCAGCACGCGCGCCGCGATGTCGACCTGCCCGCCGCAGGGGTCGATCAGGGTGCCGTCGGCAGCCCGCGCAATCGCGTTGACCGTCAGGTCGCGCCGCCGCAGATCCTCTTCCAGCGTGACCGATGCATCGGCGTGGAACACGAAACCACGGTAGCCGGGCGCGGTCTTGCGCTCGGTGCGCGCCAGCGCGTATTCCTCGTGCGTGACGGGATGCAGGAAAACCGGAAAGTCACGTCCCACCGGCGTGTAGCCGGCGGCCACCATGGCGTCCGGCGTGGCACCAACGACCACCCAGTCGCGGTCACCGGCCGGCAGCCCCATCAGCTCGTCGCGTACCGAGCCGCCGACACGGTAGATGTCCATGCTATCTGTGGGCCTTGGCGCGGGCGCGCTCGAAGCGGTCGGTCGGCGTGAAATCGGCCAGACAGCTTGCGATCGCGCTTTCCAGTGGCGTCGGCGCGAAGCCGAAAGGCAATGTGCAGCCAGCCTCGCAGACATTGTCGACACTCATCGACCGCAGATTGTCGCGCGACATCAGCGTCGGGCCGGGCGCCAGTTCCAGCGCCAGCGCCTGCAGCGACGCAAGCGGGCCCGGCAGTCCGATGACGCAGGGCTCGCGGCCCATCGTGCGACCGGTCAGCTTCACCAGTTCGCGCATCGTATATACCGTAGGACCGCACAGCGGATAGACCTGTCCGGCGGCATCACGCTCGCCGAGCGCATGTACGATGCAGCGCGCGACGTCGCGCACGTCCACCGGCTGATAGCGCGTGTCGGCACCGGCCAGCGGCATCACCGGAAACAGCTTGAGCAGGCGGGCGAACAGGCGCAGGAAGCATTCGCCGTCACCGAACACCAGCGACGGGCGGAATATCGTCCATTCGACACTGCCGGCGCGCACGGCCGCCTCTCCGGCAGCCTTGGAGCGCATATATTGCGACGGTGCATCGTCGGCGGCACCGAGCGCGCTGACCTGCACCAGGCGCGTCACGCCGGCAGCCTTGCAGGCAGCGGCGACCGCCTCGGGAAGAGCGACGTGTGCGCTGTCGAAATCCGCCCCCCAGGGCGAACCGGAGCGCGAATGCAGGATGCCGACCAGATTGACCACGGCATCGACGCCATCGGTCAGTCCGGCCAGCACGGCCGGATCGTTCACGTCGGCTTCCACCACATCGACCGAGGGCAGCAGGATCAGGTGCTTCGCGCGGTCACGGCGACGCGTCGGCACGATGACGCGCACATTGCGCTCGGCCAGCAGGCTTGCAACATGGCTGCCGATGAAACCGGCACCACCGATCAGCAGAACTGTGGAAGGGAACATCGCGCTCACTTTCGACTGGTGTGGGGAAAGGTCAATGGCGGCGCCAATCCTACCAGCGCCGTCGCCCGCGCAGCCATGATGCAGCTCAAGCCGCGCGGGGACCGCCGGCGTCAGATCGGGTCATCCGGCGAGGCGCCCGGTCCCGGCTGTATGGTGCCCAGGCGCTGCTTCAGGCCGGGCTCCTTGGTGCCGAACACCAATCCGTACATCACCGCGTTGGTCATCACCTTCTTCACGTAGTCGCGCGTCTCGCTGAACGGAATCGTTTCGGCATAGACCGCACCTTCGATCGGCCGCGCGGCCCGCCACTTCTTCGCACGCCCAGGCCCGGCGTTGTAGCCGGCGCTGGCCAGCACCGGATGATCGTCGAGGCTGTCGAGCACCAGCCGCATGTAGCTGGTACCAAGCAGCACATTGGTATCGGTTTCGGCGATCTGCGACGGCCGGAATCCGTTCAACCCGATCTTCTTCGCCACCCACTGCGCGGTGGCCGGCATCACCTGCATCAGCCCCTGAGCACCGGCCGATGAACGCGCCCGGACCACGAAACGGCTCTCCTGCCGCATCAGGCCATACACCCAGGCCAGATCGAGCGAACGCGCATGCACCTGCGGCTCGACCGCTGCGCGCATCGGCGCCAGGTAGCGCAGCGCGTAGTCGTGCTCGGCAACCGTGCGGTCGGCCGTGTTGATCGCGCGGTCCCACAGCTCGTAGCGCATCGCGAGATTGGCCACCGCCAGCAGCGTGCGATCGTCCGCTTCGCGGATGGCCCAGTTCCATTCGCGCACGCCTTCGGTACGCAGGTCGAGTTCGAAAAGCTTGAGCGCACGCACGATGGACGGCAGCTGCTCGACGCGTCTCATCTCGTCGGCGGTCGGCGGAGCAGCCTGCGGCGGCAGCCGGTGCGGCTGGCCCAGTTCCTCGCTGGCCAGCAGGCCATAGAAGCTGGGTTCGTCGGCGATGCGCCGGTACTGCGCGTGTGCCTGATCAACGTGACCGGTCGCACTGCGCGCGCGGCCACCCCAGTAGATCCACTCGGGCCGGGCCGCCAGCGCCTCCGGCATGCGTTCGACGATGTCGCGCAGGAAGCGCCAGTTGCCGGCCCGCAGCGCGGACCGGGCGCACCACGCGAACGCCTCGTCGCCGGCCAGTGCATCGTCGGCCGAACGGCACCACTGGACGGCACGCGTGTCGAGTTGCTGCCCGCCCTGCCAGCCAAGCTGCGAGAACGCGTAGCCGCGCTCTTCCGGACTGAAGCGGTGGGCGATCACCTCGAGGCTGCGTTCGGCGGTACGCGCATCGACGCGGGCACGCTGCGCGATCGCCATCAGTGCCAGTTCGCGCCCACGCCGGGTGATCGAAAAATTGGTCGGCTGCCGGTCAAGCCAGCGCGCCGGGTTGGTGACGATGTCCTCGAGCGCGTTGCCGGACGGCTGCGCCGACGCCGGCAGCAGCGCCAGCGTCGTACGCGCCTGGCCAGGGCGTCGCAGCTCCATCTGCCGACGCGCCCGCGCCCATATATCGTCATCGCTCAGACGGCCGGCGTCGAACAGCACCGTG
>DATCUL010000072.1:0-5746 GCA_036567405.1 Methyloversatilis sp.
CGCGCTGCGGTGCGCGGCCTTCGGGCAGCAGTCCGACGCGCACGCGGGCCGGCGGCGCCGAAAACTCGCCCAGTATCACGGCTGCGCCCGGAAATCCGCCGGCGCGGACGCCTGCGGCACGACGGGCGGCGCCGACCGCCCAGCCGATCGAGGCCGACACCGGCGTCGTCGTCTCGTCGATGTCGTTGCCGTACAGGCACATGCCGGCTTCCAGCCGCAGCGTGTCGCGCGCACCCAGGCCGGTCCAGCGCACATCGGCATGCGCCAGCAGACGGTCGGCAAACGCCGCCGCCGAGGCGGCCGGCAGCGAAATTTCGAAACCGTCCTCGCCGGTGTAGCCGCTGCGACTGACGCGCAGCGGCACGCCGCCGGCGTCCAGCGCACGCACGTCCAGGAAGCGCATGCCGGCAACGTCGGCCAGCGGCTGCAGCACGGCCTCGGCCAGCGGCCCCTGCAGCGCGAGCAGCGCCAGATCCTCGCGCAGCGCATGCGTGCAGTCGCCGGCTGGCGCGTGCGCCGCCAGCTGCGCCAGCACGTTGGCCAGACGCGACGCGTTGCAGACCACGTGGAAGTCGTCGCCGAGGCGCTGGATCATCAGGTCGTCGATGATGCCGCCCGCGCTGTTCGGCAGCAGCGCATAGGTCTGGCGGCCGGTCGCCAGACCGACCAGATCGGCGGTGGTCAGCGATTCCAGCCAGGCACAGGCAGCCGGGCCGCGGACGTCGATCTGGCCCATGTGGGACACATCGAACAGCCCGGCGTGGCTGCGCGTGTGCAGGTGTTCCTGGATGATGCCCGACGGGTACTGGATGGGCATCGAATAGCCGGCAAACGGCACCATCTTCGCGCCTGCAGCAAGGTGTTGCGGGTGAAACGGAGTGCGGCGCAGCACCGCCTGATCTGGGGTTTCCATCGTCAGTTCCTTGTGAATCGTCTCGCCGGTAGGCGTCAGAGCGGCGGGATGATGCCATGCAACACGCCGAACACCGCCAAATTCGTCGATGCACGATGCGCCGCAAAAGCCCCGGTCCGCACGGCGGAAAGTACCTGTTGGCCCGCCCGGACGGTCCCATGCTTGCCGCCGGGCTGTCTGACGCACTGCGGCACGCTACAATTGCGGCTTCTCTCGAGGGACGGACACATGGATATCGAACAGGCTCGCTTCAACATGGTGGAACAGCAGATCAGGCCGTGGGACGTGCTTGATCAGGACATACTCGATCTGCTTTTCGTCGTCAGGCGCGAAATCTTCGTGCCGGCGCCGCTGCGCGATCTGGCGTTCGTCGACGCAGCGATACCGCTGAGCGACAGTGCCGCCATGCTGGAGCCGAAGATCGAGGCGCGCGTGTTGCAGGAACTGCATGTGCGCAGCACCGACACCGTACTCGAGATCGGAACCGGTTCCGGCTACATGGCGGCCCTGCTGGGTGCCCGCGCCAGCCAGGTGACGACGGTGGAAATAGATCCGGCACTGGCCGAGCGCGCGCGCGAAAACCTGGTCGCGGCCGGCGCGCTGAACGTGCGTGTCGAGGTCGGCGATGCCGCCCAGGGCTGGCCGGCACATGCGCCGTACGACGTCATCGTGGTATCCGGCGGTCTGCCGGTGCTGCCGCCCGATCTGCTGGCGCAACTGCGCCCGGGCGGTCGCATCATCGCCTTCATCGGCGAGGCGCCGATGATGAACGCAACCCTGTTCAAGCTGAATGCCGACGGCAGCCAGTCGCAGGAAATCCTGTTCGAAACGCTGGTACCGACGCTGCGTAACGCGCGCGGCGCACAGCGCTTCGTGTTCTGAGATTTCGTCGATGCAGCAGCTCCGGGTCACCGAGCTTGCCGCCTGGCTGGCCGACGACAGTCGGCCGCAGCCCCAGGTACTCGACGTGCGGGAAGCGCATGAGTGGGCGATCTGTCATCTGGAAGGCAGCCTGCACATGCCGATGAACACCGTCCCGGCGCGGATCGGGGAACTGGACCCGGAGCGCCCGCTGGTCTGCGTCTGCCACCACGGCGGTCGTTCTATGCAGGTTGCGATCTTCCTCGAACGCAATGGCTTCGGCGACGTCCACAACCTGGCTGGCGGCGTCGAAGCCTGGGCGCTGCAGGTCGATCGCTCGATGGCCCGGTACTGAATCCATGACCCTGCGGCGCCGCCCGCTCGTGAAGGCGCTCCTGTCGGCGGGTATCGCGCTGTCAATGACCGGACTGCATGCCGCGGACGACCTGCTGTCGGTTGCACGTGACGCGATCGGCAACGATGCGCAGTTCCAGTCGGCGCGTGCGCAGCGGCTGGCCTCAGGCGAAAAGCTGCCGCAGGCCCGGGCCGGCCTGCTGCCCAGCCTGTCGCTGAGCGGCACCACGCAGTGGAACGATGTCCAGGTCCGGAAGCCGACCGACCGCGACACGCAGTACAACTCGCACAATTTCAACTTCCAGCTGACCCAGCCGCTGTTCCGCTGGGGCAACTGGGTACAGTTCGAACAGGGGCAGCTGCAGGTCGCGGCGGCCGAGACCCAGCTGGCCCTGGCGCGGCAGGACGTGCTGCTGCGTGCAGCCCAAGCCTATTTCGACCTGTTGTACGCCGCCGACGTGCTGGCTTCGATCGAAGCACAGAAGGGAGCCGCCGCGGAGCAGCGCGAACTGGCGCGACGAAGCTTCGAGGTCGGCACGGTCACCATCACCGACGTGCATGAGGCGCAGGCACGCCTGGATCTCGCCACCGCCCAAGAAATCGCCGCCCGCAGCGACATCGAGTTCAAGCGCCACGCGCTGGCGCTGATCATCGGGCGTGTGCCGGACACGTTGCGCGGGCTGCGCCCGGATGTCAGATTTTCGCTGCCGGAACCGTCCCGCATGGAAGACTGGGTCGAGCGCGCACAGACCGATGGACTGGGTGTGCTGGTTCAATTGAGCAACCGGGAAATCGCCAGCCGGGAGATCGAGCGGCAGCGGGCCGGACACTATCCGAATGTGGACCTGGTGGCGACCTATGGTCAGAACAAGACGGTCATCACCTTCGCCGGCAATCCGCTGGCGAACGAGACGACCACTGGCACGGTCGGCGTGCAGGTAACGATGCCGCTGTTCCAGGGACTCGGTCAGGAATCGCGTGTTCACGAGTCGGCCTACCTGCTCGACCGCGCGCACGCGGAACTCGACCTGGCGCGGCGCAATGCCAGCCTTCAGGCCCGCCAGGCCTGGCTGGGCGTGGTCAACGGCATTGCTCAGTCGGCCGCACTGCGTGCCGCGCAACTGTCTTCGCAATCGTCACTGGATGCCAACAAGCTCGGCTACGAGGTCGGCGTGCGGATCAATATCGACGTGCTCAACGCGCAGCAGCAGCTGTACGTGACCCGGCGCGACCTCGCACGCTCGAACTACGACACGCTGATGTCGCAACTCAGGCTGAAGGCCGCAGCCGGCCAGCTCGGCGACGACGAGATCGCCGCCGCCAACGCACTGCTGGAATAGACGCGGTCCGGCGGAGAACCGGACCGGCGCCCGTCTGGGATTACTTCTTGCGCGTCGCCTTGAACGGGAAGTCGAGGCCGGACACCCACATCGCACCGTTGATCTCCTCGTCGGCCTGGACGGCGTCGAACTTGACCAGCATGCCTGAGAAGGTGAACTCGCCGAGCATCTTCTTGGTGTCCTCGTCATAGACGAACTTGTCCATCGCCAACTCGCTGCCGTTGGACTGCATCACCGCTGCAAACGACTTGCCATCCTTCGGCGCAATCGTCATCACGCCCTTGACGTCACCTTCCGGCGTGCCCTCGACCGAATAGTCCCACACGCCCGCAGGCGTCGGCTTCGTCGCACAAGCCGCCATCAGTAACGTACAGAAAATCAGGCTGAGCAGTGTCTTCATGGTGGGTCGTCTCCGTTGATCTTGGTTTCACGCAGGGCCGGACGTTCCGGGCTCGCCGATCGTGTGCCCGCTGTCGGGATGCTGATATTGCCGCAGCCGCCACCGGTCGGCAAGCACACGCTTGGGCAGCGTTCAGCACACCCCGGTCAGCCCAGCGCGACGATCACTTCCGGCGGCGCCTGCACCAGCTCGATCAGCACGCCCTCGCCGCACAGCGGGAACTGTTCGTTACCCTTAGGGTGTACGAACACGATGTCGTAGCCGGCGGCACCGCGACGGATGCCGCCCGGGGCAAAGCGCATGCCCTGGGCGGTCAGCCACTCGACGGCCACGGCAAGATTGTCGACCCAGAGCCCGATGTGATTCAGCGGCGGTTCATCCACGCGCGGCTTCTTGGCCGGATCGAGCGGCTGCATCAGATCCACCTCTACCCGGTGCGGGCCGGAACCGAGCACGGCGATGTCCTCGACCACGTTCTCGCGTTCGGACGTGAAATCGCCATCGAGACCGAGACCCAGCAGGTCCACCCATAGACGGCGCAGTTTCATGCGGTCGGGACCGCCGATGGCGATCTGTTGCAGGCCGAGGATGCGGAAGGGGCGGGTCATGCGGGTTCTCCATGGGTTGAAGGTTGATGGCGATAGGCCAGAATCATCATCACGATGCCGGCCACGACCATGGGCAGGCTGAGCCACTGGCCCATCGAAAGGCCACCGGCCAGCAGGCCGAGAAAATCATCCGGCTCGCGGCCGAATTCCGCGATGAAGCGGAAACTGCCGTAGCCGATCAGGAACAGCGCGCTGACCGCCGACAAGGGCCGCGGCTTGCGCGAGAACCACCACAGCAGCGCGAACAGGCCGAGGCCTTCGAGCGAGAACTGGTAGAGCTGCGACGGATGGCGCGGCTGCATGTCCACGGTCGGGAAAATCATTGCCCAGGGCACATCGGTCACACGCCCGACCAGCTCGGCATTGATGAAATTGCCCATGCGCCCGGCCGCCAGCCCGAGCGGCACCAGCGGCGCGATGAAGTCGGTCAGCTGGAAGAAGCGCCAGTCCATGCGCCGCGCGAACAGCGCCGCCGCGATCAGCACGCCGAGGAAGCCGCCATGGAAGCTCATCCCGCCCGACCAGATCGCCGGAATCTCCTGCCAGTGTTCGAGGTAATACATCGGCTTGTAGAACAGCACGTAGCCGAGCCGCCCGCCCAGCACCACGCCGAGCACGCCGTAGAACAGCAGGTCGTCGATCTGCTTCACGTCCGGAGCCGGCGCGCCGGCCGCCGCCAGCCGGCGCGCATGCACACGCCCGAGCAGCATGAAGGCAACGAAAGCCAGCAGATACATCAGGCCATACCAGCGCACCGCCAGCGGACCGATGCCGAAGTAGGGACCGATCTGGATCGCGATCGGGGAAATCGTGGGGTGTATGAACACGGTGGGGAAGGTTTGCTGCAGACCGGGCGCAGTTTAGCCGACCTGCCGGGCGACCGCGATGCGTAGCGTTACGCCCCCCGGTCGTGCAACGTTCCGACCGACTCGGGCCATCAGCCATTGCAGCCGAGCGAAAACCTTTGGTCCATCAGAGCCTTGCGCCGGGCACGGTAGTACTCGGCCTGAGGAATCGACAGGAGCTGGCGCGTGATCGCGTCGATCTGCCGGACCGCTTGGTCTGTCGCAGCACAGCGGTCGTCGACCGAAGGGCCGCCAGAGGCGTAGGCGACCGGCTCCGGTTGCGACGCGGCATGGCGCGCGCGTTCGCTACGCACCCGGGCCAGCTGGTCCGCGTAACTGCGCTCGGGTACGAGCCCCGCGCTGGGTGCCGCGAGCGCGACCGCTTCAACCCGTTCACCGCAGGGCACGTCCGCATAGACCGTGCG
>DATCUL010000073.1:0-2570 GCA_036567405.1 Methyloversatilis sp.
CTCGCCGCCAGTGCCGGCGCCACGCCGCTGCCGGCCAGCGGCACGCTGGCCGAGCGCCTGGACGCGATCGAAGCCATGATGCTGCGCGAAACCCTGCTGCGTCACCGCTGGAACAAGACCCGCGCCGCCAAGGAACTGGGCCTGTCGCGCGTCGGCCTCCGAGGCAAGATGGTCCGCTTCGGGCTTGAGGGGTGAAGCGGGGGTTTCGCGAGGCACTGCCTCGCGCCCGCGGAACCGGCCGGCCATGCAGGGCCGGCAGTGGGGCAAGGCGGGGGTATCAGGCCGATGGACCTGTAGGAGCGAGCCGTGCTCGCGATCACGCTCCTGAACATGCTTATGTCCCCGATTCGCCGTCGTGCCCGAAACCCAGTTCTTTCCTGCATTGCGCTGGCGGCCGCGAGGGCGTCGATCCCCGTCCTTGCTACAGTGATGACTCCTGCGGGAACCACACCGATGAATGAGTTGAGCCTCGAGCAATGAGCACGCCCTTCACCGTCCTCTGGCTGCAGTCCGGCGGCTGCGGCGGCTGCAGCATGTCGCTGTTGTGCGCCGACACCGCGGACTTCCACGGCCAGCTGCGCGACGCCGGCATCAACCTGCTGTGGCATCCGTCGCTGTCGCTGGAAAGCGGCGAAGAGGTGCTTGCGCTGCTCGGCCGCATCCTCGACGGCGACCTGCGGCTCGACGCGCTGTGCATCGAAGGTTCGCTGCTGCGCGGTCCGAACGGCACCGGCCGTTTCCATGTCATGGCCGGCACCGGTGTGCCGATGATCGAATGGGTGACGAAGCTGGCAGCCAGGGCGCGCCACGTGGTCGCCGTTGGCAGCTGCGCCGCCTGGGGCGGCGTCACCGCCGGCGGCAGCAATCCGACCGACGCCTGTGGCCTGCAGTACGACGATGATCGCCGTGGCGGCCTGCTGGGCGCCGACTTCCGTGCACACGGCGGCCTGCCGGTCATCAACGTCGCCGGCTGCCCGACCCACCCGAACTGGGTGCTCGACACGCTGATGGCGCTGGCCGCCGACACTTTCACCGAAGCCGATCTCGACACGCTCGGCCGGCCGCGCTTCTACGCCGACCAGCTGGTGCATCACGGCTGCACGCGCAACGAGTACTACGAATTCAAGGCCAGCGCAGAGAAGCCGTCCGACCTCGGCTGCATGATGGAAAACATGGGTTGCAAGGGCACGCAGGCGCACGCCGACTGCAACACCCGGCCGTGGAACGGCGAAGGCTCCTGCACGCGCGGTGGCTACGCGTGCATCAGCTGCACGGAACCCGGCTTCCAGGAACCCGGCCACCCCTTCCACGCCACGCCCAAGATCGCCGGCATCCCGATCGGCCTGCCGACCGACATGCCCAAGGCCTGGTTCGTCGCACTCGCGTCGCTGTCCAAGTCGGCCACGCCGAAGCGGGTCAAGGTGAATGCGGTGTCGGACCACGTCGTGGTGCCGCCGGTGGCGAGACGGACAAGGTTGAAGTAGTCAAATGCCGCACCGCCCTACACCGCGTGATGCGCTCCTTGCCAAGTGCCCCTATTGCATTTTTTGCGGCGGCACCGAACCTGCCACCACAATTGAACACTGTCCCCCGCGGGCATTGTTCGACCGCAAACAATGGCCTGCGGGATTCGATTTTGCATCTTGTGAAGCGTGTAACGCGGGCAGCAAGAATCTTGATGTGGTCGTTGCTGCGCTCCGACGGTTTGATCCCACGCATAGCGAGATCGACGGAGATGGGAGGCTAATGGGGTTGCTGCGAAATGCTCGCCAGCAGCATCCAGAGTTCATCGAACAGATGGTTAGCCTTTCTCCTGTAGATGCAAGGAAGGCCGCGCGTAGGCTTGGGCTAGCGCGTCCCTCCGGCATGACTTTTCAAGAGATCGGAATTGTGCGCGTTACACCGGAGATGGACAAAGCTGTTTACTCACTTGCCGCAAAGCTGTCCCGTGCGCTTTATTTCAAGCAACTTGGCCTGATTTTCCCGAAGGATGGGGTCGTACTTGCCTCTTGGTTTACGAATGCCGAGAAGATTGAAAGTGGGCAGGTCAGAATTCTGAACACCGTCGCGCCACTAATGGCTCAGGGGTTGGAGATACAGCGTTCCAGTAAGAGCTTGTCGGATCAGTTCGACTGTCGAGTCGGCTTTTCTGATGACAATAGACTAGGAGTGGTCTCAGCAGTTTTTGGATTTGTATTTGGCTTCGTTTCATTTCTCGACGCTGATAATGAAAAATGTATGCAGAACCTCCGAGAGTTGGAGAAAGCTACCGGAAAGCCATGCCCATTGACTCGGTGCTAGGCAAATGACCCGCCTCCTCGTCGGCCCTTTCAACCGCGTCGAAGGCGATCTCGAAGTCACGCTCGACATCGCCGATGGCCGGGTCGCATCGGCACACGTCACCGCACCGATGTTCCGGGGCTTCGAACAGATCCTGCGCGGGCGCGAGCCGCATGACGCGCTGGTGTATGTGCCGCGCATCTGCGGCATCTGTTCGGTATCGCAGTCGGTGGCGGCGGCGCGGGCGCTGGCCGATCTGGGCGGCATCGCGATGCCGCCGAACGGACGGC
>DATCUL010000074.1:0-20046 GCA_036567405.1 Methyloversatilis sp.
GAGGTGCGCCCTTTGACGGCACCGCCGCCATCAGGCGAGCCACCTCTTCCGGCTTCAGCTCTTCCGACTGGCCGCGACGCAGGCGGGGCGGCAATTCGAACGGACCGTAGCGGACACGCGTCAGCCGGCTCACCGTCAGACCGACCGCTTCGAACATGCGACGCACTTCGCGATTGCGTCCTTCGGCGATGGTCACGTGATACCAGTGATTCGACCCTTCGCCGCCGCCGTCGGTCAGCGAATTGAACTTCGCCATTCCATCCTCGAGTTCGACGCCCTCGAGCAGCTTGCGCGTGTTCTCCTCAGTCAGCTCACCGATCAGGCGCACCGCGTATTGGCGCTCAAGCTCGTAGCTCGGGTGCATCATCTTGTTCGCCAGCTCGCCGCTGGTCGTAAACACCAGCAGACCGGACGTATTGAAATCGAGCCGACCAACCGCGATCCACCGTCCACCACCGATGCGCGGCAGCTTGTCGAACACGGACGGCCGGCCTTCCGGGTCGTCGCGCGACACGATCTCGCCTTCCGGCTTGTGATAGATCAGCACGCGCGGTGCACGCGGTGCGAAATGAATGTGGATCAGCTTGCCGTTGACGCGCACCTTGTCTTCCGGACCGACGCGCTGGCCGACATGCGCCGGCAGCGCATTGACGCTGATGCGCCCGGCGACGATCCAGTCCTCAAGCTCGCGGCGCGAACCCAGCCCCATGTCGGCGAGCATCTTGTGCAGCTTCTGCGGCTCGGTGAACACGATCGGACCACGCTTTTTCGGGCGGGCGTCCGGTGACTTGTAATTGGCGACGTTGCCATTGACCTGGGGGCCAGGCCTGCGCTTACCTTGCATCATTGAAATCCATCACCTTCTGTAATTCGGCCAGTGGCGGCAGCTCGGCAAGCGTGCGCAGGCCCAGATCGTCCAGAAAACGTCGTGTCGTGGCATACAGTGCAGGACGCCCCGGTACTTCCCGGTATCCCACACTGTCTATCCAGCCGCGCCCTTCGAGCGCCTTGATGATGCCGGGCGACACCGACACGCCACGTATGTCCTCGATGTCACCGCGCGTCACCGGCTGGCGGTAGGCGATGATCGCCAGGGTTTCCATCACCGCCCTGGAATAACGGGGCGGCTTTTCATTCTTCAGCCGGTCCAGATAGGGCTGCATGTCGGTCCGGGTACGGAAGCGCCAACCCGATGAAACCTGTACCAGTTCGACGCCGCGCCCGTTCCAGTCTTCCCGCAGCTCGTCCAGCAGACGCCGGATCAAGTTCGTATCCAGTTCCTGCTCGAACAGGCGCTTCAGTTCGCCCGCAGTCAGCGCATCCTGCGACGCCAGCAGCGCCGCTTCCAGTATCCGCTTGATATCAGACGGGTTCGGCGACTGCTGTTCGGGCGTGTCTGACATAAATCGGCGCAAAGGCTTCGATCTGAAGCAGTTCAATCAGGTTTTCGCGAGCCAGTTCGAGAACCGCGAGAAAATTCACCACCATCCGGGCTGCCGGCGCGCCCACTTCGAACAGTTGATCGAAGCGCAACGAACCTTCGTCGGCAAGGCGCCGCAGGATACCCGACATGAACTCGCGCACCGAGAGCGCATCGCGGGTAACGCTGTGGTGCCGGGTCACATTGGCATGACGCAGCAGCGCCAGCCATGCAAGCTGCAGATCTGCCGCGCAGACACCGGGCTGGATCTCCGCGATCCGCTCCGCCACCTGCACGCCAACCCACTCGTGCTCGCGCTGAATTCGCGGCAGCGCATCGAGCGCAATCGCAGCCGCCTTCATCTGTTCGTATTCGATCAGGCGGCGCACCAGCTCCGCCCGTGGATCCTCACCCTCGTCGGCCGACTCCCGCGGCGGCTTGGGCAGCAGCATGCGCGACTTGATCTCCAGCAGCATCGCGGCCATCAGCAGATATTCCGCCGCCAGCTCCAGGCGCGTGGTGCGCATCGCCTCGACATACACGAGGTACTGCGCGGTCAGCGGCGCCATCGGAATGTCGAGGATATCGACATTGGCCTTGCGGATCAGGTAGAGCAGCAGATCGAGTGGCCCCTGGAACGCATCCAGGAACACCTCAAGCGCGTCAGGCGGAATGTACAGGTCCAGCGGCAGCTTTTCCAGCGCCTCGCCATAAAGGCGTACCGGCGGCCTGTTTTCCATCGTAAGCGCTTCGCCGGTCATCAGGCGTAGTTCAGACCCATGGCTTCACGCACATCGCGCATCGTTTCGGACGCCATCTTGCGTGCCCGCTCGCAGCCATCGGCAACGATGTTGCGCAGCAACATCGGGTCTTCCTCGTATTGCCGGGCACGTTCATGTATCGGCGCCTGCTCCTTGAGCACAGCGTCTATCACCGGCTGCTTGCAGTCCAGACAGCCGATGCCGGCCGAACGACAGCCTTCCTGCACCCACGTCTTCGTCGCATCGTCCGAGTAGATCACGTGGAACTGCCAGACCGGGCAGCGATCGGGATCGCCCGGATCGGTGCGGCGCACGCGCTGCGTGTCGGTCTTCATGCCGCGGATCTTCCGGGTTACCGTCTCCGGCTCTTCGCGCAGCATCAGCGTGTTGTTGTACGACTTGGACATCTTCTGCCCATCCAGCCCGGGCATGCGGGCGGCCTCGGTCAGCAATGCCCCCGGCTCGGCCAGAATCATCTTGCCGCCACCTTCCAGGTAGCCGTACAGGCGCTCGCGGTCGCCGAGACTCAGGCTCTGCGCCTCGTCCAGCAGCGCATGAGCCTGTGCCAGCGCATCGTCCTTGCCTTCCTGCTGGTACAGCGTGCGCAGTTCTTCATACAGCTTGCCGCGCTTGCCGCCCAGCTTCTTGACCGCTTCGCGCGCCTTGTCCTCGAAGCCAGGTTCGCGGCCATACAGGTGGTTGAAGCGACGGGCGACTTCGCGGGTCAGTTCGACGTGCGGCACCTGATCCTCGCCCACCGGCACCAGATTGGCGCGATAGATAAGGATGTCCGCCGATTGCAGCAGCGGATAGCCGAGGAAACCGTAGGTCGCCAGATCGCGGTCGGCCAGCTTTTCCTGCTGATCCTTGTAGGTCGGCACTCGTTCCAGCCAGCCCAGCGGACACATCATCGACAGCAGCAGATGCAGTTCGGCGTGCTCGGGTACACGCGACTGAATGAACAGCGTGGCCTGCGAAGGATCGACACCGGCCGCCAGCCAATCGACCAGCATGTCCCACACGCTGCGTTCGATGACCTGGGTGTCTTCGTAATTGGTCGTCAGCGCATGCCAGTCGGCGACGAAGAACAGACAGGGGTACTCGTGCTGCAGGCGTACCCAGTTCTTCAGAACGCCGTGATAGTGGCCGAGGTGCAGGCGCCCGGTGGGGCGCATGCCGGAAAGAACGCGTTCAGCGTACATGGTATGGATTCGTCCGGTTCAGAAAAGCAGCGACATCAGCACGACCTTCGCCAACTGCAGCAAGGGTCGCAGGATATGGTCCAGCGCGCCGGTCAGCAACAGGCCGAGCAGGATGGGCAGCCCGAAAGGTTCGATGCGCGCGTAGGCGATCGACAGTTTCCGCGGCAGCAGGCTCACCATGATGCGACCGCCGTCCAGCGGCGGTATCGGCAGCAGATTGAGCGTCATCAGTACCAGATTGATCAGAATGCCGGACTCGGCCATCAACTGCAGCGGCTCGCTGAAGACGTCGGCCGGCAGCGCCAGCGAAAACTTGTAGGCCAGCCCCCATCCCAGCGCCATCAGCAGATTGGCCGCCGGGCCAGCCGCCGCGACCCAGAACATGTCCTTCTTGGGCCGCCTCAGCAGCAAGAAATTGACGGGCACCGGCTTGGCCCAGCCAAACAGCAGTCCCTGCTGGCCCAGCATCATCGAGCCGAAATACATCAGCAGCGGCACCAGCACGGTACCGACCGGATCGATGTGCTTGAGCGGATTGATCGAGATGCGACCGGCCAGATGCGCGGTCGGATCCCCCTTGAGCAGGGCGGCGTATCCGTGCGCTGCCTCGTGCAGCGTGATGGCCAGCACGACCGGCAGCACGATGACCGCCAAGCGTGCGATGCTTTCGTCCATGAGCGGGCCGGATGCTAGCAGAACACGGGCTGGACGTCAGTCCAGCCCGAAGCGCGACAGATCGCCGGCCCCGGCGCGCACCAGTTCAGGCGCACCGGACGACAGATCGATGATCGATGTCGGACGGGTACCGCACGGGCCGGCGTCGATCACCAGATCGAGCTCGTGCTGCAGCCGTTCACGGATTTCCTCGGGATCGGTCAGCGGCAGTTCGTCGCCTGGCAGCAGCAGCGTCGAGCCGAGCAGAGGTTCGCCCAGTTCGGCCAGCAGGCTGGACACCACCGGATGATCCGGCACGCGCAGCCCTATCGTCTTGCGCTTCGGATGCAGCATGCGGCGCGGCAGTTCGCGCGTGGCTTCCAGGATGAAAGTGTAGGCGCCCGGTGTGGCGCTTTTCAGCAGCCGGAACTGGGCGTTGTCAACGCGGGCCAGATTGGCGATTTCCGACAGGTCGCGACACATCAGCGTGAAGTGATGACTGACATCGACATCGCGGATGCGCCGGATGCGATCAAGCACCTGCGCGTCGCCCATATGCCCGACCAGCGAGTACGCGCAGTCGGTCGGGATGGCGGCAAGACCGCCTGCGCGCAGGATGTCTGCGGCCTGGCGTATCAGTCTGGGTTGCGGATTTTCCGGGTGTACGGTGAAGAGCTGGGCCAATTGGGGTCGTCAATAGTGCAGGTTGAACAAGGCTTGGTGCGATGCCGGGCAAGGAATCAGGTCGTGCAGGCGATCAGCTCTGCCAGCGCAGGCACGCGCCATATGGGTTCGACGTCATCGGGCAAGCGCGCGCAGCAACCGAGATCGACCGCGCTTTCGCCCGGCGCATGAAAATCCGATGCACATGACGCGTAGAAGCCGAATGTGCGTGCCAGACGGGCAAATGTATGCACCTCAGTCTCACCGTGCGAACCGGAAACGACCTCGATGCCAAGCCCGCCCAGCGCACGGAATTCCCGGAACAGCTGCTCGATCTGGGCACCCGAAAGCCGGTAACGGCCGGGATGCGCAATCACCGCGACACCGCCGGCACCGCGTATCCACGCGACTGCCTGCGCCAGCGTTGTCCAGCTGTGTTCGACATAGCCCGGACGCCCCGGCACGAGATAGTTCCGGAAGACTGCATGTACATCGCTGGCGTAGCCCTGCTCCACCAGCACGCGCGCGAAATGCGAACGTCCGACCAGAGCCGGATTGTCGGCATGGCGCATCGCACTGGCGTAGGCATCCCGCACGCCAAGCCGCTCGAGTGCTTCGGCCATGCGCAACGCACGCGCATCCCGGCCGCTGCGCACCCGCGCCAGACCTTCATCAAGCGCCCTGTCCGACGGATCGATCGCCAGACCGACGATATGCACCGTGACGCCCTGCCAGCTGACCGACACTTCCACGCCATCGATAAACTGCATGCCGAGCCGGCAAGCATGCAAACGTGCTTCATCCAGCCCGCCCATATTGTCGTGGTCGGTCAGCGACCACAGTTCCACGCCGTTGGCCGACGCCCGTGCGGCAAGCACGGCTGGCGTCAGGACGCCATCGGAATGGCAGGAGTGACAGTGCAGGTCTACATTCATAGGTCTGTCATTCTAGCAGTCGGCCGCTGGTCGCCCTGCGAGGCTACAATCTGCCCCGCTCATTTCAACCAGGAACAGCAATGAATCATCCGGACAATCTTCTCTACACCGACACACACGAATGGGTCAGGGTCGAACAGGACGGCACCGTGGTGGTCGGCATCACCGACCACGCGCAGGATGCCCTCGGAGATGTGGTTTTTCTTCAGCTGCCCGACGTCGGCCGCCAGGTCGCACGCACGGAACCGATTGCAGTGATCGAGTCAGTGAAGTCCGCCGCGGACATCAACGCTCCGGTCTCGGGCACCGTCATCGCGGTGAATCCGCCGGTCGCCGACCAGCCCGAACTGATCAACAAAGATCCATATGGTTCCTGGATGTTCACGATCAAGCCCGACAATGCGGCTGAACTCGATACCCTTATGAAGGCGTCCGCCTACAGCAGTTCGCTGGGCTGAAGCCTGAAGCAGCACGCCGGCCGGCGGCACGCACTCATTGCTGCCGGCGTTCGATGCGCTGGCCGTGCTTGCGCAGACTGGCGGACAACTGATCGATGATCTCGCCCGCTGCGCCGACGATCTGATTCGGACCGAAACCGGCAGATTTCATTTCCCGATAGAAGGACTTGGCCAGCAGGCGCGCCAGATGCGCCGGTTGCGCACCGCCTTGCGACATCGCTTCGGTCACGCCCCCGGGCAGCCCCGGTTCGCTCTCGAGCGCCCTCCGGGCAAAGCCGGAATTAAGCAGATAGGCCAGCTGGGCCGACTGGATCGCCTTGCCGCCATAAAGCGCCAGGCAGTCGAGCATGCCCTTTTCGGCAGCGGAAAACGCTGGCGCACCGCGCGGCCTGCGTACGCTGACCACGCCGAGCACCCGCCCGTCCAGCGGCAGCGGCAGACAGACGAAACTGCCGCCATCGCCCCGGACTCCCAGTTCGGTCGAGGCCGCATCGACATCGTCGATGCACTGCGCACAGGCCATCGCATAGACCTTCCCGGCAACGGAACTCCCGCTGCTCACGCGGGCATTGACCGCCTCTTCAGCGATCTCGCCACGCCAGGCAGCCATGCCCAGCAGTGCCTGCTCGCCCTCTCCGTCGGCCAGCATGACTGATACCCGCTCGCAGGGCAGACGATTCCAGATCGCATCCACAAACTGATCGAGTGCGGCCTGCAGCAAGCCGCGTCCTGCATCCGCTCCGGATTCCCGGCGCTTCATTTCAGCAACCATCACGCACATCCTTCACCAAGGAGGAATTCAGCCAGGCAGCAAGCTGCACGCCGAGCGTATCGACTGCGTGCGCCAGCGCAGCCACACCACCGGCAGCATCGGCGGATTTCGCCGGTTCGCTGATCGAAAAGGGCAATCGTGCCAATACCCGTTGACCGCGGGCGTCGACCAGCGCTGCGCGACCGGCGACCAGCACACGCGAATCGTCCGGCCGGTCGAAGTGCTGTATGAATTCGTCGACCTCCAATCGCAAGCGGCATGCCGGCGCCGTTCCGGTGCCGGCGCCATCCAGCATGCGTCGCAGCGCGACCGACAGCAATTCCGCCGGTGCAGCCGTCCACCGGCTGCCGGCATAGGTATCGCGCCGTGTTTCGCTCTCGTAGCCCGGACGGTAGTACATCGCCGTTCCTTCCAGCCAGCTGGGCGCGCGCACTTCGATGTCGCGCAGCGCAGGCGTCACATTCAACGTTGCGCGTACGCTGCCCAGGTCGTGCAGCGCCGGCGCTGGCGGCCGCGCGACCAGCGGACTGCAGGCGGCGGACAACAGCAGGCAGGCGCTCATCAGCAGACGCTTCATCGGCTTGGCACTCCAGTGTTCGGTTCAAAACCCGGCTCACCCGGCCCCGGGCGCCTCACGTCACGACCGAGCAGCAGCATCTGCGGCGATGCGTCCAGTTCGCCCAGCACGCGGCCGATCTGGCGCGAATTGCGCTGCGCCTCGTCGAGCAGCAGTTGCAGGCGCGGCAGCACTTCCTCGCTGATCTGACTGCCGGTCGTTCCTGACAGCGTATCCAGACGGCCGGACAGCGTCTTCATCGACGCCAGAAGCTCGCGCAGTTCCTGCACCAGCGGTGCCGTCTGGGCGCTGGCCTGCTCGGCAGAGGCGAGAATCCGGCCCACACGTTCGATGTTCTGCTGCGACAGCAGCGTCTGCGTCCGCTGCAGCGTCTGCTGCGTCTGGGCCAACACGGCTGGCATCTCCGTCATCGCGGCGTCGAGACGACCGGTCACCGATTGCAGATTGGCCAGTACGCCAGAAATGTGTTCAAGATTGCGCTCGTCGAGCAGTGCGTGCAGCCGCTGCAGCACCTGCCGCAACATGTCCATCGTATCGGTCGCCTGCTTGCCGAGCGACTCGATCTGCGATCCGCCGAGCGGTATCCGGCCCAAGCCGTCGTTGCCGGCCTTCAGGGGCTCGGGCGCCGAACCGTCGTCGTCGAGATCGATCAGCGCCAGCCCGGTCACGCCGAGGTAGGACAGTCGCGCACGCGTCGCGGCCGTGACCGGATAGCGTGCAGGAATGTCTATGCGCACCTGGATCTCTCGCGGATCGGCCGGATTGATCGAAATCTCGCGCACCTTGCCAACCCGGATGCCGCGATAGCGCACCTGTGCCTGCGGACCAAGTCCTCCGACCGACGAGGTGGTCACCAGCATATATTCCCGGCCGTGCTCGTCGTTGCTCGACAGATACCACACGGCCAGCGCAACACCGACGCCCATCAGCACGATGAACAGCCCGGCAGCCAGAGCGTGCGCGCGACTTTCCATGATCAGCTCCGGCCGCGCGCGAACACGCGCTGCATGCGTTCGGCACAGAAAAAACTGCGGATGAAGGGATGATCGACGTTCATGACATGATCAAGCGGGCCAAAGGCCAGTATACGTTGGTCGCCGAGTACCGCGACCCGGGTTGCCAGTGCCGCCAGCGTATCCAGATCGTGCGTGACCAGCACGACGGTCAGCCCGAGCTGTTCGCGCAGCCCGCGTATCAGTTCGACGAAGGCTGCGGAACGATCGGGATCCAGACCCGCAGTGGGTTCATCAAGCAGCAGCAGTTCCGGCTCCAGAGACAGCGCACGCGCCAGCGCGACGCGCTTGACCATGCCGCCGGACAGTTCGGCCGGCATCAGCCAGGCGTGGCGCGGCTCGAGTTCAACCATCGCCAGCTTCACCATCACCAGATCGCTTATGGCATCCCTGTCGAGCCAGCGCAGTTCGCGCAGCGGAAACGCGATGTTCTCGAGCACGTTGAGCGCCGAAAACAGCGCTCCGTGCTGGAACAGAACGCCGAAGCGGCGGCGCAGCTGACGATCGGCCAGCGCGTCGCCGGAAAACAGCGGCTGGCCGAACAGGCGTATCGAGCCGGCATCCGGACGCAGCAACCCGATCACCTGACGCAGCAGCGTCGTCTTGCCGCTGCCGGAGCCCCCCACAAGCGCCAGCACCTCACCGCGCGGCACCGCCAGATCGATGTCCTGATGCACGACGTTCGTCCCGAACTTCGTCACCAGCCCGCGGATGTCGATGACCGGATCGCTCATCCGCCGGGCATCCCGATCTGGCGCGTCGCGATGGCAAACGCGGCATCGACCAGGATGACGCAGGTGATCGCGCTGACCACCGACTTGGTGGTGTTGGCCGACAGGCTCTCGGTATTCGGCAGTACCGCCAGACCGAAGTGACACGCGACCAGCGCAATCACCAGACCGAAGGCGACACCCTTGGTGAGCCCTATGTACAGATTGGCGATCGGTACCACACGCGGCAGCGTGTCGAGGAAGAATCCGTAGCCGATGTCGAGCTGGAAGGACGCCGCCACCATGCCCCCGAACAGCGCAGCTGCCGATGTCCACAAGACCAGCAGCGGCATGGCGCAGAGCAGCGCCACCACCTTGGGCAGTACCAGGCGCAGGCTGCGCGGAACCCCCATCGTGACCAGTGCGTCGATTTCCTCGGTCACGCGCATCACGCCGAGTTGCGCCGTCATCGCCGACCCGGACCGCCCGGCGACCAGGACGGCCACCAGCATCGGCCCCAGTTCCCGCACGATGCCTATGCCGAGAATGTTGATGATGAACACGTCGGCGCCGAAGATCTTGAGCTGCAAAGCCGACAGGTAGGACAGCACGATGCCGATAAGGAAACCCAGCAGCGCCGTGATCGGCAGCGCCGTGACGCCAGTCTTGAACAGGTTGGCGGAAACCTCGCGCAGCGGCGCATCCTGGGGACGGCGCAGCGCGTGGCCAAGATCGAGCGCGATCTGGCCTACCATCGCCAGCAGGCTGATCGCCTGCCGGACAAAGGAAATGGACGTCCGGCCAATCGCCGCGACGGGCTCGAGCCACGACCTGTGCGGCTGTCCCGAACGACTTCGCGCACCGAGCACCGCCACCGTGTCGAGCATGCGCCGCGTGCGGGCGCCAGCGATCAACCCCTCAGGCAGCCGATCACCCCAGACGCGCCACAGCACCGTTGCCCCCAGCGTGTCCATGCGATCGACCTGAACGAGATCCCAGTGCGCTGTCGAGCAGACGCCGGGTGCCGACATTTCGGCACGCAGTGCATCGAGGCGCCCTTCAAGCCCGCTCAGCGTCCAGTCACCGCGCAGCGACACCGCAGGCCGTGCGCCGGACAGATCGAGCGAAACCGTCGGGACGCCCATCGTGCGATCAGCCGGTCTTGCCGCGCTGCGTGCGCAGCTTCAGTTCGACGCCGACCGCTGCCCACAGGCGCTGTTCCTCGTGCAGGCTGGCTGCCGTCAGCGGCGAACCTGACAGCCACTCGGCCTGCGCATGCAGCGCATAGCCCAGTGGGGCACGTTCCAAGCGCAAGGGCAGTTCGGTGAAATCCTCGCGGCTGCGGTGCAGCAGCGCCGCCAGCCGCAGGCAGAAGATGAGCGGCCAGTCGCGGGTATCGGCCGACGCCGAATGCACCTTTTCGAGCTTGCCCCGATGTGCCAGCACGATGCGCGCCAGACGCGACTGATCCATGCGCGAGAAGCCGGGCATGTCGGCATTTCCGACGATGTAGGCGCTGTGCTTGTGGTAGCCGGCGTGCGCCACCGAAATGCCGATTTCGTGCAGCTGCGCGGCCCAGCTGAGCAGACGCAGATCGGGGTGGTCGTCCGCGATCGACGGCTGCAGGTCTCGCAGCAGGCGGAGCGCAGTCGCCAGCACCCGCGCCGCCTGCCGGTTGTCAACCTGGTAGCGCCGCATGAACTGCAGCACCGTCGCGTCGCGCAGGTCCTGATGGTGGTAGCGCCCGAGCAGGTCATACAGTACGCCCAGCCGGAGCGCCCCCTCGGAGAACCTCATGCGTTCAATGCCGAAGGCGTCAAATACAGCGGACATGATGGCAAAACCACCGGCCAGCACCGGCAACCGCTCCGACTTGAAGCCAGGAATCCCCAGCCGGTTGACGTCGCCGATGCGCAACAGCATCGCCCGCAGCTTCTCCATGCCCTCGCGGGTGAGCGCGCCCTGGCACCAGCCGTTGAGTTCCATGATGTCGAGCAGCGCACGTGCGGTGCCACTCGACCCGACCGCCTCGTCCCAGCCGAGCGCGCGGAAGTCGTGCTCAATCGTTTCCAGCTCACGCCGTGCCGCCAGTTCCGCCTCGCGAAGAGATTTCTTGTCGATCCGCCCGTCGGGGAAATAACGCAGGCTGAACGCGACGCAGCCCATGTACAGCGATTCCAGCGCCTTCGGTTCAAAGCTGCGACCGATGATGAATTCCGTTGAACCGCCGCCGATATCGACCACCAGCTGCTGGTTGCCCGGATCCGGCAGCGTGTGCGCGACACCGACATAGATCAGCCGAGCTTCTTCGCGGCCGGCAATCACCTCGATCGGGAAACCCAGCGCGGCTTCCGCCTGTGGCAGAAACTGCGGTGCGTTCTTGGCAACCCGCAGCGTGTTGGTCGCCACCGCGCGCACCTGGTCCGGCGCAAATCCGCGCAGGCGCTCATTGAAGCGCGACAGCGCCTCGATCGCCCGCAGTTGCGACGGGCCATCCAGCAACTTGCCCTGACCCAGGCCGGCGGCGAGGCGGACGGTTTCCTTCAGTCCGTCGAGCGGGTATATCTGGTCATCGACAACGCGGGCCACCTGCAGGCGGAAACTGTTGGAGCCGAGGTCGACTGCGGCAAGGAGTTCATAAGTCATGCATCAATGCGCGGGAATTCATCAGTGCCGGAGTTTAGCAGCCGGTCGCAGGCAAGCCCGTTACAGCGTTCATCGCGCAGCGCCGTAATACATCCACAACAGTTCTGTCACAAAATGCGAAGCTGTTCTCCCGGAAAAACGACCGCCAGACGACCATGAGCCCGATTCTGCCGATACCGCGCTACGCGCCCGATCACTTCATCAACCGCGAACTGTCGCTGATCGCCTTCAATCGCCGGGTACTGGCGCAGGCGGCAGACGAGCGTGTTCCTCTGCTCGAACGGCTGACCTTCCTGTGCATCGTGTCGAGCAATCTGGACGAGTTCTTCGAGGTACGCATCGGCGTGCTGCGCGAACAGGTGAAGCTGGGCGCGCGCGGCGTGACCTCCGACGGCCGCTCGGCGCAGGAGGCACTCCGGCTCATCGCAGGCGAGGCGCACCAGCTGATCGCTGAACAGTATTCGCTGCTCAACGACGTGATCCTGCCGGCGCTCGAAACCGAAGGCATCGTATTCCTGCGCCGCGGTGCCTGGACCGATGCCCAGAGCGAATGGATACGCGACTACTTCATGCGCGAATTGATGCCGGTACTGACACCGATCGGATTGGATCCGTCCCACCCCTTTCCGCGTGTGCTCAACAAGAGCCTGAACTTCGCCGTCGAACTCGAAGGCCGCGACGCCTTCGGCCGCAGTTCGCGCTTCGCCATCGTGCAGGCGCCGCGCGCACTGCCCCGCGTCATCAAGCTGCCAAAGGAACTGACCGGCGTCGACCATGGCTTCGTATTCCTGTCGTCGGCCATGCACATGAATGTCGGCGACCTGTTCGAGGGCATGAACGTTCTTGGCTGCTATCAGTTCCGCGTCACCCGCAATTCCGACCTCTTCCTCGACGAGGAAGAAGTGAAGAATCTTCGCCAGGCGCTGCAGGGCGAGTTGCCTCAGCGTCACTACGGCGACGCGGTGCGGCTGGAAGTTGCCGACAACTGTTCGGAACAGATGGCGGATTTCCTGCTGCAGCAGTTCAACCTGACGCGCGACGACCTGTACCGCGCACCCGGCATCGTCAATCTGGTGCGTCTGATCAAGGTACCGGACTGGGTGGATCGACCCGACCTGAAATACCCGCCCTTCGTTCCGCAACTGCCGCGCCCCATGGAAAAGCGCTATGACATCTTTGCCATGCTGCGTCGGCAGGACGTACTTCTGCATCACCCTTTCCAGTCCTTCAAACCGGTGATCGACCTGGTGCAGCAGGCGGTGGACGACCCGGAAGTCGTTGCGATCAAGATGACGGTCTATCGCACCGGCACCGACTCGGTGCTGATGGAGGCACTGGTGCGCGCAGCCCACAAGGGCAAGGAAGTGACCGTGGTGGTCGAACTGATGGCGCGCTTCGACGAGGAAGCCAACATCAACTGGGCATCGCGGCTGGAAGATGCCGGTGCACATGTCGTCTACGGCGTATTCGGCTACAAGACGCACGCCAAGCTGCTGATGGTGGTCAGGCGCGAGGAAATCGACGGCACGCGCCGCTTCCGCCGCTTCGTGCACCTCGGTACCGGCAACTACCATCCGCGTACTGCCCGTTTCTACACCGACTTTGGTCTGATGACGGCGGACGAACAGATCGGTGAGGACGTCAACGAGGTCTTCAAGCAACTCACCGGACTCGGCCATGCAGGCACGCTGACCCACCTGTGGCAGGCGCCGTTCACACTGCACAGCAACGTGATCGCCGCCATCCGGCACGAAGCCGACCTCGCGCGCGCCGGCGGCAAGGGTCGCATCATCGCCAAGATGAATTCGCTGGTCGAGGACGAAACGATAGAGGCGCTCTACGAAGCCAGCCAGGCCGGCGTGGACATCGACCTGATCGTGCGCGGCGTCTGCGCGCTGCGGCCGGGCATCACAGGACTGTCCGAGAAGATCACGGTACGGTCCATCGTCGGGCGTTTTCTTGAACACTCGCGCATCTACTATTTCAACGCCGGTGGCGAAGAAAAGATCTATCTGGCGAGCGCGGACTGGATGGAACGCAATTTCTTCCGCCGCATCGAGGTCGCCTTCCCGATCCTCGACCCGAAACTGAAGCGCCGCATCATGAAGGAAGGACTGCGTCCCTATCTGCTGGACAACAGTCAATCCTGGGAAATGGAACCGGACGGCCGCTATCGCCGTCGTGTATCGCGCGCCGCGCGCCACTGCGCACAGGAAACGCTGCTGGCCGAGTATTCCCGCGGTGTGCTCTGAGCATCAGCGGTGGCGATACTCAAGCGTGGCGGGAAACTGCCGTAAACCGGACATGTTCCCATCGTCCGAACACTGCAAGGTGAAAGTCACCCAGTCCCTTTTGTTGCTTGCTCTCGCAGCCGGTCTCGCCGCGTGCGACAAGTTGCCCATTCCCGATCCGAACCGCGCCGCGGAACAGCGGGAACTGGACAGCAAGGCCATCGGCGGTGCCTGCCGTCATGCCGGACGGGCGCTGGAGGACTGCTACAACCTGAATCCCAAGGCGTCAAAAGCCGCCATCTTCGCCGGCTGGCGCGAGATGAACGATTACATGACGCAGAACAAGATCGAGGTCGTGGTACCGACCATTCCCCCGAAAGGCGGTAAGACGGCCACTCCACAATCCGAGGGCGAGACGGAGCAGTCGGCCAAGACACCACCGGCCAAGCAGAATGACGAGCACGTCAAGCCGCATGCCGGAAAGAATCCGGCCATGACCATCGGATGAGCGTCGGGGGTGTCGCCCCCTCTTGGAAGCCCACCCCCTGAAAGCCCGATATTCCGGGCAGTTTCAGCGCATTCCCGCCAGTTCGCTCAGATCGCGTCCGTCGATGCGCACGCGCGCAACCGTCACGTCGCCACCTTCGGTGCCGATCGGCTCGATGCTGACCCGGCCCGAATCCAGCAGCTGCTGGAGCTTCTGCTTGCCGATGCCCGACGTGCTGGACATTTCAAGCGCTTCCAGTCCGGCTGCCCGGACACGCACACCGTCGGCGTAGAAAGTGCTGCCATCGACCGCGTAATGCCGCTGCGCGGGCGGTTTGGAGGGACGGAACACGGGAACCGCCGCCATCGGCACAACAACGCGCCGCACTGTTTCCACACCGGGCACCGAGCGAATCTTCGCCATCACATTACCCGCCGGACGAATCGTTTTCCGGACCTGCTTGCCGCTGGCCACCGAGCGGGCCGCCTGTGTCTCGCCGTTGATGGCGATCAGTGCAAACCCGAGCAGAACGGTAAGGGCGCCTGTGCCCCAGCGTCGAAACATCATGCACGTCTCCCTGTGGCTGCATCTGAGTCGAGCAGTCCATGCCGCCCGGCTCGAGTGCCACTTTGTTGTTTCGGATAATTTTCCGATATTAACCATTGCAGGCGACCGACGCCAGCCCCGCACGCGGAACCCCGTGCCGCCTTACAATGCGGGGATTACACCTCCCCGCACCTCGCACATGCTTCGCGTTTTCGGTATCCGGCGCTGTGACACCATGTCCCGCGCCATGGCCTGGCTGAATGAACAGCAGATCGAATTTCATCTGCACGACTACAAGAAGGACGGCGTTCCGACCGACCGGCTGGCCGGCTGGATCGCACGTGCAGGCTGGCAAGCCGTCGTGAACACCCGCGGTACCACCTTTCGCAAGTTGCCGCCGGAACAGACTTCGGATCTCGATGACACGCGAGCCCTGGCGCTGCTGACGGAAAACCCCTCCGCAATCCGCCGCCCCATCATCGAACATGCTGGAGAGTTGCTTATCGGCTTCGATCCGGCGCGCTGGAGCGAAATTTTCCGATGAGCGACCGCGATTTCGTCCGCCGCTTCATGTTCGAGGCACTCGACATCCGTGGCGCGGTGGTCCGCTTCGAGCGGGGATGGCAGGCAATGCTGGAGGGCCGCGCCTACGGAAATGTCGCGACCCGGCTGCTGGGCGAAGTGAGTGTGGTCACGTTGCTGATCGCCGGCCAGCTCAAGCAGCCCGCACGACTGACCGTGCAGATGCGCGGTCGCGGTCCGGTCGGCACGCTGGTCGTTGATTGCGACCAGCGACTGCGGATGCGTGGCATGGCCAGCGCCCCGGCCGATCTGTCCGAAGCACCGATTCGCGATCTGCTGGGCGATGGACACCTTGTGATGACGCTGCAGAACGACAGCGCGGCGGCGCCCTATCAAAGTCTGGTGCCGCTCGAAGGGGCGACCATCGCGGAGATTTTCGAACACTATCTCGAACAGTCGGAACAGGCGCCGGCCGCGCTGTGGCTTGCCGCAAACGGCGACTGCGCCAGCGGACTGTTCCTGCAGAAGATGCCGGATGCAGACCGGCGCGATCCGGATGGCTGGGCACGCGTGTGCCATCTGGCGGCCACGGTGACCGGCGGCGAACTGCGGACTCTGTCGCCGGAAGTGCTGTTGGACCGACTGTTCCCGGAAGACATCGCCGACGGCGGCATCCGCGTCTTCGATCCGGTGGTGCCCTGCCATCACTGCCCGCGCGACGAGGAAAAGGTGCGTCGTCTGATACTGTCGCTGGGGCGCGATGAAGTGGAATCCATCCTGCGCGAAAAGGGCGAGCTGCACATCCACGACGACATGTGCAACCACGACTACCGTTTCGGCCCGACAGACATTGCATTGCTGTTCGGAGAACCGCCTCCAGCCGTGCATTGAACCCGGCGGTTGCCCGCCCTGCGGGCACTCGGTAGACTTTCAACATTTCCAGCGGATACCCCATGGCGCGCAAGCCTGCACCTCCGGCCATAGAACTGAAGAGCGCCTCGATCGAAGCCATGCGGGCACTGCTGCGCAGCGATGACGCACGCGCCATTGCCGATGCGCTGGATGCGCGGCTGGGCGGCATGCCGGGTTTCTTTTCCGGCGAACCGGTGGTGATCGACTGCAGCGAACTGGCCGCTGACGCGCAACCGGACTGGACCGCCATCCGCTCGGCGCTCGCCCGTCACTCGCTGACCGCGGTTGCGGTCCAGGGTGCCGGCGAAGCGGCATCGGACAGTGCGCAGGCACTCGGCATGGCCTTGCTGGCGCCGGAAATCGCGCCGCGTGCGACACCTGCCGCACCCGAACCCGAGCCGCAGCCGGTCGCTGTGGCCGAACCTGAAGTGCCAGCCGAACAGCCCGCACCGCCGCCACAAACGACCGACACGCGACGTACCCAGATCATCGACAAGCCGCTGCGCTCCGGTCAGCGCATCTATGCGCGCGGCTGCGATCTGGTGGTGCTGGCCATGGTCAGCGCCGGCGCCGAGGTCATTGCCGACGGCAACATCCATGTCTACGCGCCGCTGCGCGGCCGCGCACTGGCTGGCGCATCGGGCGATACGCAGGCACGCATCTTCACCACCTGCTTCGAGGCCGAACTGGTGTCGATCGCCGGCGTCTATCGCACCTTCGAACATTCCGCCAGCAGTGAACTGCTGCGCCGCCCGGCGCATGTGCGCCTGGACGAGCATTCCGACAAACAGGTACTTGATGTCGCCGCACTGGCGACCACCTGAATCACCAGAGGGAGACAAGAGTGACCCGTATCGTAGTCGTCACATCCGGCAAGGGTGGCGTGGGCAAGACCACGACCAGCGCCGCGTTTTCATCGGGCCTCGCCATGCGTGGCAAGAAGACCGCGGTCATCGACTTCGACGTCGGCCTGCGCAACCTCGATCTCATCATGGGCTGCGAGCGGCGCGTGGTGTACGACTTCGTCAACGTCATCCACGGCGAAGCCAACCTTTCGCAGGCGCTGATCAAGGATAAGCACTGCGACAACCTGTTCGTGCTGCCGGCGTCGCAGACCCGTGACAAGGACGCGCTGACCGAGGAAGGCGTCGAGAAGGTGCTGAAGGACCTGGCCGACATGGGCTTCGACTACATCGTCTGCGATTCGCCGGCCGGCATCGAACACGGTGCCGTCATGGCGCTGACCTTCGCCGACGAGGCCGTCATCGTCACCAATCCGGAAGTCAGCTCGGTACGCGATTCGGACCGCATCCTCGGCATCCTTCAGTCGAAGTCGCGGCGTGCGCGTGAAGGGCGCGAACCGGTCAAGGAACATCTGGTCATCACCCGCTACTCGCCCAAGCGCGCCAGCGACGGCGAAATGCTGAGCTACGGCGACGTGCAGGAAATCCTGCGCATTCCGGTGCTGGGCGTCATTCCCGAATCGGAAATCGTGCTGCAGGCTTCGAACCAGGGCACGCCTGCCATCCATATGGAAGGCAGCGACGTCGCCCAGGCCTACGAGGACGTCGTCGCGCGCTTCCTCGGCGAGGAACGCGCGCTGCGCTTCGTCGACTACGAAAAGCCCGGCCTGCTCAAGCGCCTGTTCGGAGGGAAGTAAGCATGTCGCTGCTTTCACTGATCTTCGGCCAGAAGCAGAAGACGGCTTCGATCGCCAAGGAACGCCTGCAGCTGATCATCGCGCGCGAGCGCGGCGCCAATTCGGCACCCGACTTCCTGCCCGCGCTGCAGCAGGAGCTGGTTGCCGTCATCTCCAAGTACGTCCGCGTCAATCCGGAAGACATCAAGGTACAGCTCGAGAAGCAGGACAACTACGAGGTACTTGAGGTCAACATCGTTCTGCCCGACCAGCGCAATTGAATCTGGCATCGCTCATCGGCGACGCGGGTCCGCGTCCGCCACGCAACGCGATCGACGTTTCCGAGGAAGCCGGGGTGCGCTATCTGCACTTCGGTTCCGAATGGGTTCAGGGGGCCATGCGCATCGCGCGTCCGTTCTCGCTCGAACTCGAATACACGCGCGAAATGATGTTGCCGCTGCTGTTCGCGCCGGACGGCGCATGGCCGGCGCGCGTACTGGTGATCGGACTCGGCGCGGCATCGGTGGTCAAGTTTCTGCATCGTCACTGCCCACGTGCGCAGATCACCGTGGTCGAGATCGATCCACGCGTCCCCGGCGTGGCGGCGCTGCACTTCCGGCTGCCGGCCGAGGACGAAAGGCTGCGCATCGTCATCGACGACGGCGCCCGCTTCGTCGCGCAGAACGATCAATCGTGGGATTTCATACTGGTCGACGGTTACGACCACCGCGCCCGGGCCAATGCGCTGGACACCGAGCGCTTCCACCGGGACTGCCGGGCCCGCCTGAGCAGTGACGGACGCATCTGTCTGAATCTGTTCGGACGCACCCGCGGCTTCCGCTCGAGCGCGCAGCGCATACTGGACGCCTACGACGGACGTGCCCTCGTCCTGCCATCGCTCGATGCCGGCAACGCCATCTGCATTGCTGCCGCCGGGGAACCGGTCGAGGCATCCCTCGAATCGCTGCGCGCCCGTGCGCGCGCCCTGCGCGCCGAGACCACACTGAACCTCGTGCCAACGCTCAGCCGGATAGAAAAAGCCAGTTACTGCCCGGGCGGACAGTTGATGATCTGATCCTCGTCCGAAATGGCGGAGCGGACACGGAAATGAAAAAGCCGGCTCACGCCGGCTTTTTCATTTCTCGGGCACCGATCAGCGACGGGTGACCAGCGGGCCGTTCTGCGACGAGAAGTAGGCCGCCAGATCCGCCATGTCCTGCGCACTCAGGGCACCAACCTGCGCAGCCATGATGGGATTCTTGCGGGAACCCTTCTTGTACGCCTGCAGTGCCTGCAGGATGTAGTCCTCGTGCTGACCGCCGATACGCGGGAAAGCCGGGGCCGGACTGTTGCCGTCGGCGCCGTGGCAGGCCGCACAGGCCGTCGACTTTTCCTTGCCGCGGGCGGCATCACCACCGGCCTGGGCAACACCAGCAAACAGCATGGCCGCGGCCACGACGAAAATCGTTTTCTTCATCATTGCCTGAGTTCCTTATTTCTGGGCGCTGTAGTAGGCCGCGAGGTCAGCCATGTCCTGTTCGCTCAGGCTGGCAGCAATGCCGGCCATCGACGGATGCTTGCGGTCACCGCTCTTGTAGGCCTGCAGCGCGGAAACGATGTATTCGGCGTACTGGCCACCGATACGCGGCACCTTGTAGGTCTTCGGGAAGGCAGTCTGGTAGCCCGGGATACCATGACAGCCCACGCACATCGCGATCTTGTCCTTGGCAGCATCTGCATGGCCATCGACGGCAAACGCGGAGGTGCTGATGCAGACCGCAAGGAAAGCAAGAAGGGTTCTGGCGCTCATCGAGTCTCTCTTCTTTTGGGTTGAAGTTATTTTGGAAAATCGCGCGAAGTTTAGCGAAGGAGTTGATGAGCGTCAAAACAACCGTATC